>CACZNZ010000125.1 GCA_902782625.1 uncultured Lachnospiraceae bacterium
CTTCCCGCAAAGGAGAAGACATCTGTATCAGGTTTTCTTCCAGCCTCTGGCAGATTACATCCAGGTCATAGGCTTCCTTAGAACCCTAGATTGTTTTTATCGAGAGATTCATATTTTCTATGGACAAGATAAGCGTAGAAAAGCAAATCCGTGCGGGTACTTTACTGTGACAGCCCTTATGGAGCCTGATATAATAATCCATAGATTGACTGTACTAAGTACACATAAGAAAAGGAAAAGGTGTCTTTTTTGCCTTCAGACTCATCCTAAAATAATTTATGTGACAGATTGGTTTCCGTATCAAAAATTCATTTCCGAAGCTTTCCGGCCCGCTGCTTCTTGACGCTTTTGGGGATTTCCATTAAGATGCTAGCAGAGATTGAAGATTTCTGACAGGGTTCTGATCATCATGCAAAGAACAGGAGGCTTTCGTATGGTCGGCAAATATAAGGTTATCACGCTTTGCGGCAGCACTCGTTTCAAGGATGCCTTCATAAAGGAACAGAAACGCCTGACACTGGAAGGCAACATAGTCATCAGTGTAGGGCTCTTTGGTCATTCCGGTGATGGTGAAGTCTGGGACGAAGGCACAAAGGAAATGCTCGACGACATGCATAAGAGAAAGATCGATATGGCCGATGAGATCTTCGTGATCAACGTCGGCGGTTATATCGGATCCAGTACCAGGTCCGAAATTGAGTATACGAAAGCGGCAGGAAAAGCAATTCATTATTTGGAGCCGGTACCGTGAAGCGGAACAATATACGAAGGTATCTTTCCGCTTTCTGGCAGGAGATGGTTTGCACCATTGCCCCAAAAAGATCCAGCCCGCATGAATCGATGACATATCTGCCTGGGGCATATCTGTAAAGAAATCCTGTACCGGCAGCTTACGCTACTGCCCGCTTTTCACTGGGCATGAAATCCGGGTCTGTCTGGTTACCGTATGTTTACTAATATATGCCGGGAGAAAAGGGAGGATTCCCCATGCGACTGGGAGCGATCCGGGAAGTACTGGAAATCCGTTTTGCAGATGTCATATACAAGGGTCATGCACCATGTCTGGAAAGAATATGAAGTGACAGGCATCCAGCATTGGAGAAAGGCTAAAGCTTTCGGAAAGAATTGCGTGGAGAAAGGCTATAAACGATGAAACGGAAAAGGATTTTTGAAGTGATAGAAGTCGCCGCGGAAGGGGACAGGCTGAGCGATGTCTATGATTCCCTGATGCTGATAACGATTGTCATTAGTATTATACCCCTTGCTTTTAAGGAGACCTTCCCCTTTTTTACCGTAACCGACCGTATTGCGACCGTTCTGTTTATCGGGGATTACCTGCTCCGATGGATTACTGCAGATTATAAGCTGAAAAAGAGGGCATCCAGTTCATTTGTGCGGTATCCGTTTACTCCCTGGGCGATCATCGACCTGTTGTCGATCCTTCCTTCCCTGACACTTCTTAACAGCGGGTTCAAACTGCTTCGTCTGTTCCGGATTTTCCGCACGGCCCGGGTGCTAAGGGCCTTGCGTGTTGTGCGGATTTTCAAAGCGATGCGTTACTCTAAAAGTCTGGAGATAGTCATTCGTGTGATGAAAAATTCACAGGATGCGCTCATGGCAGTAATGACGCTGGCTGTCAGCTATGTACTGATCTGTTCCCTGGTTATATTTAATGCGGAGCCGGATTCTTTTGAGACTTTTTTCGAAGCCATTTACTGGGCCGTAATCTCGCTGACCACGGTCGGATATGGGGATATCTACCCGGTCACAACTGTGGGGAGAATCGTGACAATGGTTTCGTCCCTGTTCGGGATCGCGATCGTAGCGCTGCCCGCCGGCATTATTACCGCGGGCTATATGAAGGAGATAGAGGAAAGAAACAAGCAGGAAGAAGAGACGGTTATTGTGGAGATAGAGAAATAAACTGCCTTTGGTGAAAATGAAAGAGTGAGGTCCTGGAATGCAGAAAATCGGAATGGGGCAGATCCTGCTGATCCTGTGCTGTATATGTTATCTTGTGTGGTGGTACCGTGGATTTCGTCCGGATGTAAAAGTAAGACGAACAGGAGGGATCAATGGAGTGCTGCTTCTTGTCACGGCGGTCCTCGGGATTTCCGGTGTGGTTTTGAGTCTCTCCCCTGTTTTGGAGATGACCGCTGCGAAACTCAATCCGGTGTATATCGCGGTCGGTGGAATATTGGGGTACCTGCTCCTTCTTTGGATAACCAGAGTTGTCTTTGGCCGGGTGGTTACATCCGAACTTCTCCTGATTGTAGGATGGACGGTCCTGGAAGTGGTGGTGATCAACAGGCTTAATGCCGCACAGATGCTCTCCGACCCATCCTTTTTTGCCATGGGAATCGTAATTGCAGCCGCTTTTGCCATCAGCATGGTTCTGTATGTGGCATATTACCGTATGGAGGAATGGCATGCATTCTATACTGCCATGGTACCGCTTCTGACAGAGGCTGCTACGATGACCGCGTTGGTGATTTTATTGTATCGAAGCTTCAACTTATGAGACAGGAAAAGAGATAAGAATATGAAAAAGATGATCAAATGGGTACTTCTTCTGGTTCTGGCCTGTTCCATGCCAGCTTTTGCTGCACCTGCTGTCCATGTTGGGGATCCGGTTACGATTGAGAATGACCATTTGGGGAGCATCGCTGTCTGTATAGAGGGATTTGGCCGTTTTCCATATTTCGATAATGAGGGAAGGGAATGTTTTTCCCTGAGATGTATTGTAGAAAACCTGTCCGAGACCGATGAAATCTGGTATGGGTTTTTGGGAGGAGAATATATCTGTCTGACAGACGAGAATGGGTTTTCCTGTGAATCATACAGTGTTGCAACATCAAAATCAGATGGAATCTATCAGATCGGGAAAATGTTGCAGTCGGAGAAAAAAGGCGGCTTGCAGTACTCTATTATTCAATCCCTGGTTCCGACCGTTTTACAGTGGATTTGGGAAATGGCCGCACCATTTCTTTCATAAAGGGGAGAGATGGTTTTGAAGAAGTGGTGGATGTCTCATCTGCGGAGATAAGTGCATCTGGTACTGATACAGACCAGCAAAAGAAGCCTTCAGGGTCGGGTTCTTCTGAGAGTTCCCATCTGAATGAGATCGAGCGGGAAATTAAAGACCTGCAGAGCCAGATCAGTCTGATGGCGGAGAGGCTGGACAGCCTCCAGTTGGAATTGGATGAATTGAAATTACATCTGGATGATAACCCATAGGATTCGGGAGGAAAAGCCAAAAGCAGGAGGAGACAGGGTATGGACTTGGAAATTGCAAAAATCTATTTTGATATGGATGGCGTGCTCGCAGATTTTAGCCGCGGTGTCCGGGAACTGTGCAAATTAGAGCCAGCACCGCAGGGGAAAGGCGGGGAATCGGATCGTGATGCACAGACGTGGGAACAGATCCGCCTGCAGGATCATTTTTACGACCGACTCGAGGTAATGCCGGGAGCAAAGGAAATGTTTGACGTGATTTATGCCCGGTATGGGAACCGCTGCGAA
>CACZNZ010000126.1 GCA_902782625.1 uncultured Lachnospiraceae bacterium
TCTGCGCAGTAGCCGATGACTGCTGTCAGGCCAAGGTCTTCCTTCTGCGCGTCGATGGTCTCAAAAGCTTCCTGGATAGCAGCCGGAGAAGTCAGGCCTGCCGGATCCACACCGGCTTTTTCCAGAATGTCAGCATTGTAGGCAATACCGATTGCCTCGGTGGTGTACGGGAAGCCCAGAACCTTGCCGTCTGCGTCGACGTAAGCGGCATCCGTATCCTTTACCCATTCCTCATCAGAGAGGTCAGCCAGAAGGCCGTCCCAGTTGGCGAAATCCGTGTCGCCGCCGTTGACGAAGATGTCCGGCATATTGTCGCCCTGATAGTAGCCCTTCAGTGTGCCCTGGATGTCGATGCCGCCGCCCATGGACTCGATCTCGACGTGAACGCCGCTCTCTTCTTCATAAGCTGCTGCCAGCTCCTTGAGCTGTGCGTCGACTTCGATCTTGCCGTTGACCAGGCGAAGATCTGCCATTGCCGTCAGGGACAGACCTGCTGTCAGCGCGCCTGCCAGAACGATCGTAAGTGCTTTCTTCATATGTTTTCTCCTCCGTTAATGATTTGAAACTGATACCAACAGGATATTTCATGTGCAGTCATATTGTGCACATCTTTACGACAGGAGTTTATCAAAACCTGTCAAAAAGCACAAGGGGAAAATAAAAAAATTGTTAAAAAAGTTAAAATAATACTATCGCATTGTATAGCACGCAGCGTTTTCATGTGTTTATATACAACCTCAGTGGTATCCCCCGCCTCAATCACTTCAGTGAAAAGCGGTGGGTAACAAATTCTTTTCAGCAGTGGGTACAATCCGGTTCTTTGACACCCTCATAAGCCAATAATAGTCGTCAGCCCTTGCGGTTGGCTTATTTTTTTGTCAAACATTAGTTTTTTATATTGCGTACCGCTAAGTACTGTGATATACTATATCTGGTGCTAAGGAGGTGCGTATGAGGCTAAAGAAAACCAAATCTGCTCATTCTACTGCATATTCAGTGATCAAGTCTGCTTATCGGAACGGCGTGATCACAAGTGTTGTCGTGGAGCGACTGGGCAACGATAAGGAGATTTGCGAAAAACATGGCGTAACTGATGCGGAAAAATGGGCCCGTGAGTATGTTGAACTTCTTAACAGGAAATCTGAAGAAGAAAAAGCCAAGATCTCGATTGCTTACTCCCCTTCAGAGCAGATCCGGAAATATGAGCGACGTTCTTTTAATGTGGGCTATCTTTTCCTACAGCAGATTTACTATGACCTTGGTCTTCATAAGATCTGCATTGCAATTAAAAGAAAACATTCATTCAAATACGATCTGAATTCCATCCTCTCCAGGCTGGTTTACACCCGTATCATTTACCCTGGTTCCAAAAAGAGTTCCTTTGAGGATTCCTCAAAGTTCGTCGAACAGCCGAACTTCGAACTGCACCAGGTTTACAGGGCCCTTTCTGTCATGAATGAAGAAATGGATTACATACAGTCCCAGCTTTACAAGAACTCCCTGCAGATATCCAAACGGAATACCGGCGTCATTTACTATGACTGTACGAACTACTATTTTGAAATCGAGCAGGCTGACGAAGATGATGGGCTGCGCAAGTATGGACACAGCAAGGAGAACCGCCCCAACCCGATCGTGCAGATGGGGCTTTTCATGGATGGTGACGGCATCCCGCTTGCCTTCTGCATCAATCCCGGAAACACGAATGAGCAGGTTACCCTGGCTCCGTTGGAAAAGAAGCTCCTCTCAGATTTTTCGCTTTCCGAGTTTGTGGTCTGCACGGATGCTGGCCTTTCTTCCTATGACAACCGTCTCTTTAATGACCGCCATGGGCGGGCTTTCATCAGTGTTCAGTCAATCAAGATCCTGAAGCAGTTCCAGCAGGACTGGTGCCTGGAACGCACTGGTTGGAAACAATACGGGGATAAAACCGGCAGGACCTTCTGCCTAGACGACCTTGATGAAGAAAAGGACTATGAAACTGTATTTTTCCGGGAACGCTGGTTTAATGAAAATGGCCTTGAGTACCGGATGATTGTCACCTACTCCTTAAAATACAAGGATTACCTGAGAGCCCTGAGGAAAAGACAGGTGGATCGTGCACAGAAGAAAGTGGACCATCCTTCCGAGCTGAAGAAAAAGCGTGGAACAGATGCTAAACGTTTCATAAAGGAGACCCGATGTACGAATGATGGCGAGATTGCAGATAACATCGTGTACTCAA
>CACZNZ010000127.1 GCA_902782625.1 uncultured Lachnospiraceae bacterium
AAAAGCACGAGACGGGATTCGAACCCGCGACCCTCGCCTTGGCAAGGCGATACTCCACCACTGAGCCACTCGTGCATAAAAAACAATATTCACATTCATAAGTATATCATAAGTGACCAAAAAGTCAAGAATGAAAAGCGGGTGATGGGAATCGAACCCACGTGTCCAGCTTGGAAGGCTGGTGTTCTACCATTGAACTACACCCGCAAATGCTTTCGCACGAAATGTAATATACCATATTTTGATATAAATTGCAAGATTATTTTTGACAATTCCCTGTAAGTTCGATATCATGTGGTGGAGTATAAGGAAAAACCCCGGGAGGAAAAGAATTTGCGATATCTGCTGTGTGGAATCAATGCCAAATATATTCATTCCAATCTTGCGATATACTGTCTGAAAGAATATGCTTTACAAAGATCTCATAAAGATGCGGAGATTGTAACAGCAGAATATACGATCAATCAGTACCTCGAAGAGATTCTTGAGGATTTGTATCTGAAAGAAGCGGATGTGTATATATTCTCCTGCTATATCTGGAATATATCTCTGATAAGAGAAATCTGCGCAGAACTGCCCAAAATATGTCCAGATGCTGCAATCTGGGTGGGGGGGCCGGAAGTATCCTATAACGGAGATGATTTTCTGAAGGATAACCCCAGTGTAGAACTAGTGATGCAAGGGGAAGGTGAAGAGGTCTTTTCCAGGCTGGTTTCCTGGAAAGAAAGCGGATGTCCCGAAAGTATGGTTGCATCCATGAAGGGACTGGCATACCGTTCAAAACAGGGACCGGTAAGCATGGGACTTGCCCCGTGTGTGAATCTTGATGATATCCCGTTTGTCTACAGGGATTTTTCTCATTTTTCGCACAAGATTCTCTATTATGAAACTACCAGAGGCTGTCCTTTTGCATGCAGTTACTGTCTGTCATCCGTGGGAGAAGTTGTACGTTTTCGTTCGCTGGGACTGGTACTTTCAGAAATTGACTGTTTCTTAAAAGCCAGGGTTCCTCAGGTGAAATTCGTCGATAGGACCTTTAATTGCAATAAAAATCATGCAATGGCCATCTGGTCGTATATATTACAGCATGATAACGGAGTGACAAATTTTCATTTTGAGATATCGGCAGATCTTTTATCGGAAGAGGAACTTGCACTGTTTACACAGATGAGACCGGGGCTGATTCAGCTTGAGATTGGTGTACAGTCGACAAATCCTCCTACGATAAAAGCAATCAGACGAAGTATGGATCTTAACAGGCTCTTTGCCAATGTTGACCGGATTCACAGGATGGGGAATATCCACCAGCATCTGGATCTGATTGCCGGACTGCCGTTTGAGACATTTTCACAGTTTGCAAAATCATTTGACGACCTGTATATTCACGCTCCTGATCAGCTTCAACTGGGATTTCTCAAGGTATTAAAGGGAACCTTTATGGAGGAGCAGGCGTTAAGATACGGTATAGTCTACAGAGACACTTCTCCCTATGAAGTCCTTCAGACAAAATGGGTCAGCTATGAGCAGATGATATGGTTAAAGCAGATTGAGGATCTTGTGGAAACCTACTATAACAGTGGGCAGTACAGATTCAGTCTTCAGGCAGCAGTGGCGGTTTTCGACAGTCCGTTTTCTTTTTATTATACATTTGCAAAATATTACCGACAAAAAAATTATCATAAAAAGAAGCATAACCGGATGGAAAAATATCGTATACTCAGAGAATTTCTAATGCCCAGAGGCATCAGAAAACTGGATGAGATTCTGACGCTGGATTACTATCTCGCGGAACGGGGAAAGGGAAGGCCTCCCTGGGCACCGGAACCATTGGATTACCGAAGACAGATCAGGGTTTTATTTCAGGAATCCGGGGATAGGATGTTTCCTGAACAGGTCTCAGACGGAACCTATGATTCCCGAAGAATGGCAAATCAATGCCATACGGAATGGTTTAGCCTAGATGTCGGCCGATTATGGAAGACAGGAGAAACGGTAGAAAAGGACTGTATCGTTGTATTTGATTATTCCAGACGAAACAGTCTGTCCGGTGATGCAAGATGCGTAGTTTTGTACGGAGGACCGAAATCGGCCTGTCGGCAAGATTTAATACTTGAATAACTCTTAAAAATGTCTTACAATCAAATGAAAAAGCAATAGAAGGAGAATACAAATGAAATCTAAAAAAAGTCAAAAAATATCTGCCATTATCGTCATTCTTATTGTGATCGCTATGGTCATCACTTCCATCATTCCGGCAATCATGATGTAAGAAAACCGAAGCAATCATGATCAGGATAAGGATTTGGGAAAAAAGATGGGAAAACTAAAGAAAGCTGCCCTGATTATCCTTGTGGTGCTGCTTGTGGCAGCCGCAGGAGTCGGGGGTCTAACCTATTATTACTATGATAAATATGTAGATATTGAACAGGTTTATCCGGGAATATCTATCGGCTCTATGAATGTAGGCGGCATGACAAGAGAGCAGGAGCAGGAAAAGATTGATGCCTATATCACATCTGTGCAGAATGAGACTCTTACGCTTCAGGCTGGAGAGAAAACGCAGTCTCTTCCACTGAAAGACCTCGGTTATACCTGTGCGAATCCGGAAGTGACGCAGGAAGCCTATGATTATGGAAAAAAGGGCAACTTCATTGACAGAATCCGCATGGTGTATGAACTGACCAGGAAGCCAAAAAACTATGACATCAAATTCACCTATGATGAGAAGTTGGCCAGGGAAAAGATTCTTGCCATAGAAAAGAGTTATCTGGCAAAGAAAAAGGATGCGACGATCACCAGAAAAAATGGAAAGTTCGTTATCACGGATGAAGTAAACGGGATGGATATGGATCTTGACAAGAACCTTGAAGGCGTAATCGCCATGCTCTCAAGCGGAAACTGGGATCAGAAATCCATGACATATCAGTTTGAATACAAGGAGGACAAGGCTAAGCATACGAAGGCGGAACTATCTGTCATCAAAGATAAGCTTGGGACATTTACCACTTCCTATGGCGGGTCTCCAGGCGGCAGATGTACGAATGTTGCCAATGGAGCCAGACTGATCAACGGGACATTGCTCTATCCCGGTGATTCTTTTTCAGTACATGATGCGGTCACTCCTTTTACCTATGATAACGGATACCGTCTTGCCGGTTCTTACGAGAACGGAACGACGGTCCAGACTTATGGCGGAGGAATCTGTCAGGTCTCCACGACGCTTTACAACGCAGTGCTTCGTGCAGAACTGGAAGTATTGGAGCGGTCCAATCACTCCATGACGGTACATTATGTGGAACTGTCGGAGGATGCGGCGATTTCCGGTGAAGAGAAAGATTTCCGTTTTAAAAACAGCCTGGAAAACCCGATCTACATTGTGGGTTCTACCGACAGTGAGGATGAAACGATCACATTTACAATTTATGGAAAAGAATACAGGCCGAAAGACCGGAAGATAGAATTTGTTTCTGAGACGACCGGAACAAGAGCGCCTTCCGAAAAAATTATTAAAGATAAGACCCTTCCGGTGGGTAAAAAGATCGTGGAGAAGCAGGGGCATACCGGATATACGGCAAGACTCTGG
>CACZNZ010000128.1 GCA_902782625.1 uncultured Lachnospiraceae bacterium
AGCAGGAAATAAGTTACATAAACGGGAAAATCACATATGAAGATGTGTTATCTGTGTTACAATATCCTGTTGTACTGGCATATGCTATCACGATTCATAAATCCCAGGGGAGCGAGTACCCTGCTATCGTTATCCCTCTTTTGTCCGGCCCGCCTGTTCTATGCAACAGAAATCTGCTCTATACAGCTGTGACCAGGGCGCAAAAATGCGCGGTGATCGTCGGAAGAGCGGAAATGGTTGAACAGATGATTCGCAACGAGACAGAACAAAAGAGGTACAGTGATCTGGCATATTGTCTCAGGAATTCCTTATTCCCGTGAAACACCGATGCAGACTGACAGGATGTATACTTTGCTGAAACCGTACTGGTGAAGTATCCTGCTGCAGGCTTCCATGGTTGCGCCCGTGGTATAGATATCATCGACGAGAAGTACAGAGTTCCATGATATGGGTTTTGATGAATAACGGGGATTGATTCGAAATGCCCTGGCGAGATTCGTGAGTCTTGCCTGCGGGCTGAATTGTTTTTGCGGAAGTGTATCTAAGGTCCTGATCAGAAGATCGGGACAATGAGAGAGGTTCAGTAATCCGGCCAGACTGCGGCTTAGCAGTTCGGCCTGGTTATAACCTCTTTTTTTTCGTTTGTTTCTGTGTATGGGTACCGGAATAACGACATCAGGATGCCATCTTTTAAGAAGAGATGCATGAACGTCGAGGATACGGGATGTAAAAAAAGAATGCAGTGTTCTCCGGTTATGGTATTTGTAATCCATCATGGCAGTGTGGAGATTTCTGCTGTATAAAAAGAGAGAACACCCTCCTTGAAAACTTTTTGGAAACGCACGGCAGTCGAAGCAGTATTCCATGGTGGAATCTGCAACCGGTTTTCCGCACATCATGCAAAAGGGGGGCATAACATATGGAAGGCGCTGTTCACAGGAAGGACAGATATCCCTCCTCCAGGGCTGCAATTTTTTACAGACGGGGCAGCGCCTAGGGAATAACACAAAAGGCAATTCCCGCAGCATTATGATTTCCCCGTGCTTCCAAAACCGCCACGATCCGGTCCGGTCAGCGTGTCGGTCTCTTCAAAGACAATGGCTGGCTGATGTTCCATAATCCGGAACTGGCAGATTCGGTCCCCTCTATGAATGGTCGTATCTCTGAGTGCGAGTGCGGGCATGTGCCATTGATCATTATCCCCACAATAGCTCTCGTCTACGATTCCCATATGGTTGACCTGGATGATACCGAAGTTTTTATAGGTTGAGCTTCTCGGTACAATGTGAGCTTCATACCCTTTTGGCAGTTCCATGGCAACGCCTAAAGGGATCAGGCAAAAGTCCCCCTTCTTCATGGAGACATCTTCAGAAGCTCTAAGATCGATCCAGTCGGATTTTCCTCCTATATAAGTAAGAGGTTCTATTTTGTCACTGAAATATTTAATCCTGATGGTTACCATGGTCATGATGTCCTTTCATGTTCTGCCTGATCGACTCTGCAGACAACGGGGTCTCTCCAAGGGCTTCCTTTAAAGGCCTTCCCAGTTGGATCAGCCTTTGGTTTGTGCTTCCCCGATATAGAAGTTCAAGACTTCTTTGGGAGTCAACATAGGGACCGTCGATCAATAGGTCCGTTACGGAAAGCAGTTCCTGAACTCCTGGGTCCTGACTGTTTAGAAGATCCTCATAGAGATAGCCGGTATAGGTGATAACATCACCCCCGGCATTCCTGATCATCTCTCCGAGTTTTGCAAGCGGTTCTGCCTGGCAGAAAGGCTCTCCTCCGGAAAAAGTAACACCGGCAAGCAGAGGATTCTCCTGATATTGCAGGAACAGATCCTCTATGCTGATATGTGTTCCGATTCCAAAAGGATGCGTCCCGGGATTGTGACAGTTCTTACAATGGTGAGGACAGCCCTGGACAAAGATGACGAACCGGAGGCCCGGTCCGTCAACGATTGATTCTTTCACGATTCCATTGATGATGAGATTAGATTCCATGTTTTACCCGGTCTTTTTCCTCAGCACGTTTTGCGTTGTTGAAACGGTCCACGGTACCTACCAGATAACCGGTAATACGACGGATTCTCTCAAATCCAACACCATCGCCTACATATTTATTTTCATTTGTTTCTTTGATTGTCATGATAGTAATCCTCCTTAGCGGCAGCAGTTGTTATAAGGTACATTAGGGAATTTCTTGCGAAGTTCATTTAACTTCTCTATCGGTACGGATTCGCCTTCCCGTCTTCCGCATCTCGGACAGACATCACCGATCACACCGGTATAACCGCAAATCGGGTCTCTGTCGACAGGATGGTTGATGGAGCCATATCCAATGCCCTGCTCCTTCATATAGCGAATGACCTTTTCAAAAGCGGGCAGATTATTACAGGTATCACCGTCGAGTTCGACGTAGCTGATATGCCCGGCATTCGTCAATGCGTGGTATGGTGCTTCAAGCTGAATCTTACGATAAGACTGGATCGGATAGTATACAGGGATGTGGAAAGAGTTCGTATAGTACTCTTTATCAGTGATCCCTGGAAGCTCTCCGTATTTCTTACGGTCCATACGGACAAATCTTCCACTCAGACCTTCAGCCGGAGTGGCCAGCAGCGTAAAGTTAAGTCCTGTCTTTTCAGATTCTGCATCAAGCTTTCTCCTCATATGGGAGATGATGGATAGTCCGAGTTTCTGAGCTTCTTCGCTCTCTCCGTGATGTTTTCCGATGAGAGCTTTCAGCGTCTCTGCCAATCCGATGAAGCCGATACTCAGTGTTCCGTGTTTTAAGACTTCTCCGATACGGTCATCGATCCCAAGCTTTTCAGAATCAATCCAGATTCCCTGTGCCATGAGGAACGGGTAATTCCGGACTTTCTTGTTTGCCTGAATCTTGAAGCGGTGCAGAAGCTGTCTTACTACGAGATCGATCATGTTGTCCAGATCTTTGTAGAACTTTTCAAGATCTCCGTGTGCTTCGATACCGAGTCTTACAAGATTGATGGAAGTAAAGCTTAGGTTCCCTCTGCCGAAAGTACATTCCCTGGTGGGATCGTAATGGTTTCCAAGAACACGGGTACGGCATCCCATGTAGGCGACTTCGGTGTTCGGGTCTCCGTCCTTGTAGTAGGCCAGATTAAATGGCGCATCGAGGAAGCTGAAG
>CACZNZ010000129.1 GCA_902782625.1 uncultured Lachnospiraceae bacterium
GCTACTGAATCGTTCAGATGTCAGCCAGGATCAGCTGTTTTTTATAATCAGTCCTGCCCTTGGCACAAAGGCGGAGAGGGTTCTGCGTGATCTGGGAGTTAAAGAACCTCAGGTTGTTACATCGGTCAAAGATTCCAGAATTTACAGGTATCTAGAAGTATATCCTGTTTCTGAATATATCCATGATGCCATCCGTGCATTTCGAGAGCAGACTGATGATTTGAAGATGATTCTGGACGAGGAAAGCAGAAGGAGTGAAATAACCAATCAGGATATTCATGAAAGGATTAACGGTCTTGATGATATTCTTATCAGGCTGAAAACAGCAGATGAGTATTTCCTGAATCTAGATAATCTGGGTATGCCTAAAGAGCTTACAGACGCGAAAACGAATCTTTTGGAATCGATAAAACATTGGAAAATTAAGAAAACTAAAATTACAAAAATAGATGAAGCCCTTAAATTATCTGTTGAATTTCAGACTGAGCTCAATCAGTGGTATGAAGATTTTCGGGAGATGACAGGCAGGGTTAATACCATTGTGTGTTCAGCGATTATGAACCGTTGCAGTGAATGGTATAAGAATGCAGCTTACAAAGAAGACTTCCAATCGGATGATATCGGACCCGATATCATTCCTGACTGCTCTTTGCCAGGCATCGTTGAGGATCTGATGAAATTAAAAGAAGAGCAGTATGTTATGCCCAAGGAAGATTTTTTTGGCAAGTTTTTTAAAGGAGGCCAGGATAATACTCCCCAGGAGCCAGTTCTTGAAACCAGCTATTATTATGAGAAATGGCGGGAACATGCGATAGAAGTGGTGGAGCCCATTGCCGATGACCTGATCCAGAAAACACAATTTTCTCTGCAAAAGTACTACAAGGATCTGTCTAACCTTTATGACAAACAGATCAAAACATTGATCGCAGAGGTAACATCGGAAAGAGACCAGGTATCATCCCAGCTGTCCAAAGAGGAGAGACTACTGCAGAATGATATAGATTGGCATACTTCTTTTTGTGACCAGCTTCATGATATAGAGAGGGCATAAATATGAATGAATTACAAATGCAGCAATCCGGAGAAATAATGAGTCCCGAAATATCGAATATATCTGATATATCTATGGAGAACCGGCTGGCCATCATTGAGGATGGTATCCGGAAAAAATACCTTGCCAGACTGACAGAACTGCAGATTGTTCCGGTGGGTCAGATGCTGCCACTAGAAGAAGATTTAATTCAGAATGTTCGCCTTTATCATGTGACAGAGATGGTTTATGGAAAAGGCGAATCCGTGACGGATAAGTTTACTACGGTTTTTAATACCCTATCGACCTACAATGCCACAGCCTTTATTGTCATGGATTCGGATGGAAAGAAAACAGACTTCTATGTCGGTGTCCGTAATATGGAGGAGGATGAAACACAGAAACGGTCCAGCGTCACTCTCGGCGATACATTAAAAAATACCTTTATCGGACATTTCCCCGGGATGAAGATTAAAGGCCGGGACAGGAAATATATCGCAGGCTTATCAAATAAGATTAATCGCCAGAAAAATGTCGCATCCGTAAGTGTAGTGGGTGACAACAAATCCACAGCGGAAAGAAGCAACGAGCAGTTTGTCCAGGGCCTGGAGAAGCTGGTACTGGCCATGCAGGGACGACAATATATCGGTATCATCATTGCTGAGAATCAGTCTCCCCAGATGGTTCAGATGCTTCGTAATGAATATCAGGATCTCTATACCAAGCTGTCTCCTTTCCAGAAGGTTCAGTTTTCTGAGAATCAATCCAGCACCACATCTAAAAGTAAGTCTTTTGCAGAGATGAATGGAAAGCAGAGAGCTGCCTTGCTGGGCGGAGTAATCACGTCACTAAGCGGTGTTATTGGAGGAGCTGTGGCTGGCAGCATGGTCCAGTCCATGGGTATAGCAGGAGGAGCCATGTTTGGCGGTCAGATTGCCAGTCAATTAAGTGGTTTTATCAATACACTGGCACCTACAGATCAACAGAGTGAATCCTACAGTTCATCGACTTCCACGACAACAGAAAATAAAGCCATCACAGATATGCTTCAGCTGTTGGACGATTCCCTGAAAAGGACCAGAGAATTTGACAGCTATGGTATGTGGAATGTGGCAGCATACTTTTTGTCTGATGACATGTCAGCTGCAGAGATCGCAGCAAGTAATTATCGGTCTCTGATGAACGGCGAGAATTCAGGCAGAGAAGTTTCTGCCATCAATTCCTGGCGGAGTAACAACCTTTCTACAGTGGGAGACTACCATGATCTGACCACTTACTTATCCAGATATCTGCATCCACTCTTTTATTATGGCAGCAACGGAGAGTACAGTGTTCTGACAAGTGCCGCCACAACCATCACAGGCAAAGAGCTGGGAATCCATATGGAATTACCTAGGGCTACGGTATCCGGTCTGCCTGTAATCGAGCACGCAGAGTTTGGAAAAGAGGTGATAACCTATCACCTGTTTTCAGACAAGAAAGCAGATCGGCCTGAGGATCGTCTGACGTTAGGCAGAGTATTTGACCTAGGACAGATTACCAACAAGGTTGTAGAACTTGACAACAAGAGTCTCAACATGCATACCTTTATCACTGGTTCAACGGGTTCCGGTAAAAGTAATACTGTCTATCAGATCCTGATGGAACTTCACCAGGACAGGATTCCATTTCTGGTTGTCGAACCGGCGAAAGGAGAATATAAAGATGTATTCGGCAACTTGCCGGATGTCCATGTGTACTCTACAAATCCCAGGGTGAGCGAGCTGATTAATATAAATCCTTTCCGCTTTCCGAAGTCCATCCATGTGTTGGAGCATATTGACGGTCTGGTAGAGATCTTTGGCGTATGCTGGCCCATGTATGACGCAATGCCCGCATTTTTTAAAGATGCTATTCTGCGGTCCTATGAAGAGGTCGGCTGGGATCTGGGTTCTTCTACTTTCAATGGAAATGAACCGGAATATCCGGATTTCGAAACACTTGTTGAGCAGCTGAATCTTCTGATCGAAAGTTCTGATTATGCCTCAGATATCAAGTCTAATTACCGTGGAGCCTTGATTACCCGTGTAAAATCGTTGACAGTGGGACTGAATAAATTCATTTTCACTTCAGAGCAGACAGAATACCGGAAACTGTTCGATGAAAACTGCATCCTGGATATCAGCCGGGTCAAATCCACCGAGACAAAAGCTTTAATCATGGGACTGATCGTATACATATTAAATGAATATCGTGCAGACCAGAAGACGGAGAACAACAATGGGTTAAAACATATCACCGTTCTGGAAGAAGCCCATAACCTGCTTAAAAACACTTCAGGCGGGGGTTCGTCAGAGCTGATTGGGAAATCCGTTGAAATGCTGACACAGACCATCGCAGAGATTCGTACCTACGGTGAAGGTTTTATCATAGTCGACCAGTCTCCATCCTCCGTGGACATTGCCGCCATCAAGAACACGAATACAAAGATCGTACTTCGAACACCCGAAGCCAATGACAGAGATGCTGTCGGCAGGTCCATCGGTCTGACAGCAGACCAGGTAAATGAGATTGCTAAGCTTCCTGGCGGTGTTGCCGTGGTGTATCAGAACGATTGGGTGGCTCCAGTCCTGACTATGATCGATAAAGCAGAAGTAAAAGAGCAGCCCTATATGGCGGAACACAGGACGATGATTCGCACACTGATTTCAGCACGGCTCCTGCTATTGAGAATGATTATGCAGCCCTGGATCGGAAAAGGTAAAATTAACGATCAGGAATTGAGGGCTGCCCTGAAGGTCGTAGACGTATCTAGAGAGTCGAAAAAAAGAATAGGTACCCTGATTGATGACTACTCGTTATGCAATGGTCTTTTAATCTGGAAGAAACAAGACATGTCCAAATTGCAGAAACTTGTCCAGGATATCCTGGATCTGGGAACTAAAGATTTTATGAAACTGGAATCTCCAGAAGACTTGAAAAAGTTAGTTGAAAGCAGACTGGCCAAATGCTCAGCAGATGACATCAACAATATCTGTTACGTACTGACGGCATAGAAAAGAGGGATGCTATGAATTTTGATAATTTTGAATCTGCAGGATTAAAAACAGAACCATTTGATTTGAAGGAGAAATTAGCCTCACTTCGTGGAGGATTTGAGAGCAGTGTAAAAACCGGTTTTGATGCATTTATGGATGTTCCGGACAGTTTTGAAGGTAATATATTACGCTGGCTCGGAATTGCTGGCGTGGGACCAGGATTAAGTATTGACCTGGGATCTGCATTAAGCTTTGATCAGGAATCCCTTGAATCACTCAAAGTATCTGCTATGGATACAGTTAAAGACATGTATACAGGGGTAGACTTGGGGGACGGGAATAAAAGTCTTAGCCTGAAAGAAATTGAGGGATGGAAAAAGAATGATTTATATAAAGATCAGATTAGGAAACAGAGAGCTGGTTTTACAGCGGAGATAATTGGCACAGCAAAAGAAAACCTCATGGCAATGCATGAGGAAACAGGTATTATTACCAAACGCGCCGATGACCTTCCTGAATTATTCAAAAAGAATGATCAATATGTGGATAAAGTTCGTATTGATAGCACAGGCAAGATTATAGAGAGAATTCAAGTGAAGTTTGTTGGGGGTAAACCAGCGGAGTGCTTAAATAAATTAACATCGAAAAAATACGATAAATATTTTGAAGATGGCATGGTCGATAAGATTGAGGTTCCCAAAGACTTTTTTGATGAAATGAAAAACTTGATTCCTGATAAAATCAGCAGCTTAGAGAA
>CACZNZ010000130.1 GCA_902782625.1 uncultured Lachnospiraceae bacterium
GGGAGCCATAAAATACGGCGATAATAACTTCAACGATGCGGATATTGAGGAAATAATATCCATAAGTGAAGAGATCAGACTGAGCGAAGAGAAGGAATTCTCTGAGCTTTATTATGAATATATGCAGTTCTGACAGCTGCAGGACGGATATTCCCCGGAGATTTAAATGACCTCCGGGGTTTTCTTATGTGCTTTTTACTATTGACGAATTTATTAAAGTACGCTATATTTTTTGTGATGGGGAATAGTTATGTAAATCTGGCAAGACAGGGGAGAAAATGCAAAACAGGGGAAAAATCAATCGACTTATCGCTGTTCTTATAACAGCCTTGCTGATCTCGGAATGCAGGGTAGTATCCTATGCTGCACAAATGCCGTATTCTGAAGGGGCAGGTACTACCGGTAACGCATCACCAAATGTCCACGAACCCGAAGTGGATCTTCAGAAGCTTTTATCTTCAAACAATCCTTTTGAAACAACTGAACATATACCGAATAATACTGCATCTGATCCTGCGGCACAGCAGACAGAGACTCCGCAGGGTGACAACAGCCCGGTGCCTTTTCCGGTACCGTTCGCACCGGCTGAAGTCCAGCCTGTAGTTGATCTTCAGGCACTGCTGAGCCAGCTGGCAAATCCATTATTAAATCAGGGCTTAACAAACCCCCAATACCCGGCAGCGCCTGTACTGCAGACTCCTCAAAAGCCTGTAGAGCAGAGTCCCAAAACGCCTGTAGAACAGAAGCCTCAGACATCTGCAGAGCAGAAACCCAAGGCATCCGTGGAACAGAAGCCGGTTGTTATACCCGGCTCTGTCAGTGACAGCGCCATTTCACGATATACCAAGGATGGACCCGGTAAAACAGTCAGCGAAGGTAATGCGAAGGCATCTCTTTCCGAAGATAAAGCAAAGACGGGCACATCAGATAATTCCGTTCAGAAGGGATCAAAGGGTCCTATTATCCCGGCAGAGGGAGTAACCATAACAAAATTGGAGTTGCAACAGGATAAAGGAACAGCTTTTCCGATAACATTGGGATCAACTGCAAAGATTGGGGTAAAAGTTACACCTGAATCAGCTACGGAAGATGCAGATTTGGTTTGGTCTATCGGAAATAATACAATTGTGGAAATTAATTCATCAACCGGGTATATGACAGCAAAGAAGTTAGGGAAGACCACCGTAACTGTTAAAACAAGGGATGGAAAAGTAAGTGACACAAGAGATGTCGAGGTAATACCGGTAGAACCAAGAGAAATAACGCTTAGTATTCCCTCTGAGTACATTCTATACATTGGGGATATCAAAACGGTCAATGCTAAAATAATTCCAGAAAACGTTACAGGAAAAGAGAAAGAGGTTGTCTGGACTAATACAGATGATAGTGTAATAAGCAGAACAACAAACGAACTAACATGTACAATCAAAGGATTAAAAGAAGGTGTAACATATCTTACTGTTACATGTAAATATTATCCTCTGAAAACCGCCACCTGTAAAATTACAGTTAAAAGGAAGATTTCGGTTACAGGTGTATCATTAAAACCTAAGGTTATAAATATTCGTGTTGGAGAGTATTATGAAATTGATCCTGGATACGTTGAGGCAACGGTAACTCCGACAGATGCTACTAATCAGGGATTGCTTTGGAAAACAAGCTCTTCAAGTATAGCGAGTTTATATAGTACGGGTTATTCTCATAGAAAAAAAGTATATGGAGTAAGTCCGGGAACAGCGACTATAACAGTAACGAGTGAGGATAATCCAAATGCACTTGATACATGTATAGTGAATGTAAGTCCGGTGAAAGTGACAGGTATAGATATTAATCCCACAGAGGTAACTGTGGCCGAAGGACAGACATTAACAACAGCCGCAAGAGCTACAGTGAGTCCTTCGAATGCCACAAATAGGAAAATAAACTGGAGCATCAAGGATACTTCGACCGCTACGGTGTCTCCTTCCTATACATCTTCCGGATCTTATGTGAGTATCACAGGTGTTAAA
>CACZNZ010000131.1 GCA_902782625.1 uncultured Lachnospiraceae bacterium
ACGCCTTTTTCCCGTTCGGAGACAATATTGAACGCGCTCACAAGAGTGGTGTGGAGTACGTAGCGCAGCCAGGCGGTTCGATCCGTGATGACAATGTCATCGAGACCTGCAACAAATACAATATGGTCATGAGCTTTACAAAGATTCGATTATTCCACCACTAGAATCTGTCTCTGAGACAGTTTAGTGTCTCAGACTGTCAAGATCATGAAAAAAAGAAGGGAAGGAAACAGAAACACATTGTCCGTCTTTGATCATGGTATCTCCATGGGCGCAAAGACCGGCGATGGCAAAGCTCATCGCGATGCGGTGATCTGCCTCACATTCGATAGAGGCCCCTTGTAGTGTTTCCTTCCCTTCTATAATAAATCCATCTTCTGTTGCCGTGATATCGGCTCCCATTGCAAGGAGATTTTTTGTCACGATGGCGATACGGTCAGATTCCTTAACCTTTAATTCCGCTGCATCACGAATGACGGTCCTTCCTTCTGCGAGAGCGGCCATGACAGCAATCATCGGGATCTCATCGATCAGTCTTGGGATGATATCCCCTTCAATCACACAACCGTGAAGTGTGCTGTGTTTTACCAGGATATCTGCGACGGGCTCTCCACCGCTGATGTGCTCATTGCAAAGCGTCAGATCAGCGCCCATGGCACGACAGACTTCCAGAATGCCGGCTCTTGTCGGATTGATGCCGACATGACGGATTAGGATTTCGGATCCCGGGACAAGGAGGCCTGCTGCGATAAAGTATGTCGCGGAGGAAATGTCTCCCGGAACGGTGATCTCATTTGCAAAAAGTTCACTGCATGGCTCGATGGATACGGTTTTGCCACTGACTTGAAGATCAGCGCCGAAAGATCCAAGCATCCGTTCCGTGTGATCTCTTGAGACAGCCGGTTCCGTGACACGGGTCGGACCGTCAGCGTAAAGACCGGCCAGAAGAATGCAGGATTTTACCTGGGCAGAAGCGACGCGAGAGTGATACTCAATCCCATGAAGTTTTGCCGGCCTGATCAGAAGCGGTGCACAGTCATTTCCGTGAATGCTTGTGATGTCTGCCCCCATCGCCTGGAGAGGATCCATGATCCGTCTCATGGGACGGCTGTTGAGGGAGGCATCTCCCGACATTTCGGAGGAAAAGGGTTGTCCCGCCAGGATGCCGCTCATCAGTCTGGTCGTTGTACCACTGTTGCCTACCGGCAGGATACCTTCAGGCGCATGAAGTCCGTGAAGTCCGTTGCCGTGAACGTGGATTTCATCTTTTTTTTCTTCAATCCGGATATGCATTTTCCGGAAACAGTCAATCGTAGAAAGACAGTCTGCGCCATGTAAAAAACCGTGAATCACTGTGATTCCTCTGGCGATAGATCCGAACATGACAGCCCGGTGGCTGATGGATTTATCTCCGGGAATTGTAAGCTCCCCTCGAAGGGGAGCGCTTTTTTTTATGGTAATCATGTAATGTTCCTTTCTTAAAAAATGTTATCGCCTGTGGACGATATAATTTCGACTTTCCAGAATCTGAGCTGCTTTTTCACAGGATTCTTCATCGTAGAGCATGATCTCCATGACACCTTCTTCAAACTCTCTGTTGTGAACAATGCCGATGTTTTTGATATTGATATTATTGAATGCAAGTTGGCTGGCAGCGGTCGCAAGAGTTCCCGGCTCATCTGGAATATCGACATAGATCTTGTGGATCTTGTCGAAGAGTCCCTGGGAGTTATCTGGTACGGAACTACGGTATTCACCCGCTTCCCGGAAATATTCATTGACGTAGTCTCCGTGATTCTCCTCAAGTTCATTGATAACCTCTGTAAGATCAGCTATCATATCACGAAGCAGGCTTTTGATATTGCCGGAATTATTGGTGCAGATCTGCTCCCACATGATCGGGGAGGAGGAGGCAATCCTGGTGATGTCTTTAAAGCCTCCTGCTGCCAGCTGCCGGAGCATGCCGTTGTCATTGCGTCTTACGAGATGGACAAGTTCACAGGCGATGATATGAGGAACATGGCTGATGGCAGCCGTGATAAAATCATGTTCGGAGGGGGCCAGAGCAACCACCAGGGCTCCGAGACCTGTCGTATATGCCTGAAAACCGGCTGTCAGGGAAAACCTTGTATTGCCGCTTGGCGTGATAAAATAATAGGCGTTCTCCAGTAGATGATCATTCGAATTGGCATAACCTGATTTTTCGGATCCGACCATGGGATGACCGCCGATAAAATTCTCCTGGAGACCGCATGCATCTACTGCTTTCTGGACAGGCTCTTTGACGCTGCCGACATCGGAGATGATACAGTCTTCAGAGATGATTTCTTTCAGTACAGGAAGAAAAGAGATGTTGATTTCAACAGGTGCGCAGAGATAGATGATATCACAGCTTCCGAACTCCGGATCGATATGGTCAAATGTTTTGTCTAACACACCTTCGGCAGCGGCAAGTTCTAAGGATTCTTTGTTTTCATCGTAGCCCAGGATCACGGTTTCCGGATGGATCCGACGGATGGTTCTGGCGATGGATCCGCCAATCAGACCAAGTCCCAGAAAACCTATGGTGGTATATTGATATTGCATTCTACGCCTCCTTCGAGATTTCTTTGCATTTCATTGTAACGAAAAGAAAGATCAGTGTCAATGCTCTTTTGCATTAAAGTGATAAAGTGTTATAAAAATGCCAAAATTATGCTTGTAATAATGCCTGTTTTTTAGTAAAATACTCTTGTGGGTTTTTTTCTGATATATAAAAAACCGATAATTTCTATATATAGTAGCACAGGAGGAGCAATAGTTATGAATGTATATTCAACTGAGAACATCAGAAACGTCGCATTACTGGGTCATGGTGGATGTGGAAAGACATCTCTCGTAGAGTCCATGGCATTTACAACCGGGATTATCAAGAGAATCCGTACGGTTGCAGAGGGCGGTACAGTCAGCGACTATGATAAAGAGGAGATTAAGAGAAACTTTTCTATTCAGACATCGGTTATTCCGATTGAGACTGACGGAGTAAAGATCAATGTTCTGGATACACCAGGCCTTTTTGATTTCTCCGGAGAAGTTCACGAGGCGCTCAGTGTTGCTGATGCAGCTGTTATCGTAATCAGCGGCAAGTCCGGCATCGAAGTTGGTACAAGAAAGAGCTTTGATTTCTGTGCCAAGAAGAATATCCCTGTGATCGTTTACATCACAAACGTGGAAGACGAGCATGTGGATGCTGCAGCTATCGTCGAAGAACTTCGCGATGAGTATGGTACCAAGATCGTTCCTTTCCAGATGCCGATCAAAGAAGGACATGAATTCAAAGGGTTTGTGAATGCTGCAACTATGAAAGTTACAGATGAGTCCATGAATGAGTCCGTTGCAGAAGAAGGCGATAATGACGAGCTTGACGAGTATCGTATGCAGCTTCTTGAAGGAGTGGCTGAGACCAGCGAAGAACTGATGGAGAAGTTCTTTGAGGAAGAACCTTTCACAGAGGAAGAGATTTCTACAGCGATTGTTACAGCAGTGGCACAGGGAGATCTTGTTCCGGTAATCTGTGGCGAGATCAGCTCCAACTATGGTGCAAAGACTCTGATCGCAGCTATGAAAGATTACTTCAGTGCTCCTGGCGTGATCGCTGATCAGTTTGTCGGCAAGAAGACAAAGACCGATGAAGAGTGCAAGGCAACCTTCGATCCGGCTGCACCGGTCAGTGCTTTTGTTTTCAAGACTATTGCCGATCCTTTTGTAGGACGTTTCTCTCTGGTTAAAGTTACAGACGGTGTTCTGAAGGCAGACTGTACACTTTACAACGGTAATAAAGATACAGAAGAACGTATCGGTAAACTTTATATTCTTCGTGGAAAAGAGCAGATCGAGATTGGCGAGCTTCAGCCTGGAGATATCGGCGCGATCGCTAAACTGTCTGATACTAAGACAGGGGATACCCTTTCACAGAAAGCAGATCCTATCGTATTTAACGAGATGAGCATGCCGGTACCGTATACATTTACACGTTACGCAGCAAAATCCAAAGGCGATGAGGATAAAGTTTCCTCCGCTTTAAGAAAGTTGATGGATGAAGATCTCACACTCAAAGAGGTCAATGACAAGGCAAACCGCCAGATGCTCCTCTATGGTCTGGGTGACCAGCACCTTGAGATCGTCCGCAGCAAGCTTTCCGACAGATATAAAGTTGAGATTGAACTGATCAAGCCGAAGGTAGCCTTTAAAGAGACGATCCGCGGCAAGGTTGAGGTTCGTGGTAAATATAAAAAGCAGTCCGGTGGACATGGACAGTATGGTGATGTTCTTATGGAATTCGAACCGTCAGGTGATCTGGAGACGCCATATGAATTCTCAGAGAAGATCTTCGGCGGAGCTGTTCCGAAGAACTACTTCCCGGCAGTTGAGAAAGGTATCGCAGAAAGCTGTCTGAAGGGACCGCTTGCCGGATATCCTGTTGTCGGCATCAAGGCTGTCCTTACCGATGGTTCCTATCATCCGGTAGACTCCTCCGAGATGGCTTTCAAGATGGCTGCAATCACTGCTTTCAAGAATGGTGTGATGGATGCTAAACCGGTTCTGCTTGAGCCAATCGTAAATCTGAAGGTCGATGTTCTTGATAAGAACACCGGTGATGTTATGGGAGATCTGAATAAGCGTCGTGGCCGTATTCTTGGTATGAACCCGATTGAGGGAGGCCGCCAGGAACTCGAGGCTGATATCCCACTGGCAAGCCTGATCGGCTATTCCACAGATCTTCGTTCCATGACAGGCGGAAGCGGAGAATTCTCCTATGAATTCAGCAGATACGAACAGATGCCGGCCGATGCTCAGGAAAAAGTCCTGAAGGAAGCAGCAGAGGAGAAAGAGAACGAAAAATAGTTTTCTTTAATAAACCAATCCTGAGGAATGCGGTTTTGCCGCATTCCTCTTATTTTTTATGAATCCATGGTTTGCATATTTTATTATAATGTGTTAATATCCATGAGGAGATAATAAAGAAAGTGCAGGGAACACAGGAGGAACAGTAATGGCCAATGTAGCAGTACTAGGATACGGAACCATCGGTGCCGGTGCAGTGAAGGTGGTTCAGACCAATGCGAAGATTATCGAAAAGCGTGCCGGTCAAGCAATCAATGTGAAGCATATTCTTGATCTGCGAGATTTTCCGGGAGATCCTAATGAAGATAAAGTAGTACATGATTATTCTGTTATTGAGAATGATGAAGATATCGATGTCGTGATCGAGTGTATGGGTGGTACAGAGCCTGCTTATACCTTTGTAAAAAAAGCGCTGCTTGCAGGCAGAAGTGTGGCTACATCCAATAAGGAACTCGTGGCAAGCCACGGAGCAGAGCTCATTCAGATTGCCAGAGATCACAAAGTTAATTTCCTTTTTGAGGCCAGTGTCGGAGGAGGAATTCCTATTATCCGACCAATCCTTACCTGTCTTTCCGCCGAGGACATTGAAGAGGTCAGCGGTATCTTAAACGGTACCACAAACTACATGCTCATGCGTATGGAAGAAGCTGGATGTTCTTTTGAGGAAGCTTTGAAAGAAGCCCAGGAAAAAGGATATGCCGAACTGCATCCGGAGGCTGATGTCGAAGGGTATGACGCATGCCGTAAAATTGCAATTCTTACCTCTCTTGCAATCGGTCAGCAGGTTGATTACGAAGATATTCCGACAGAAGGAATTACTTCGATCACTGCAGATGATATAAAGTATGCCACAATCATGGGCAGAAAGATCAAGCTTCTTGGAAGCAGCAAGATCAGAGGCGATAAGGTTTATGCGATGGTAGCACCATTTTTGGTGGATGAAAAGCATCCACTTGCCGGAGTTACCGATGTATTCAATGCCATTTTTGTGCATGGCAATATGGTGGATGATACCATGTATTACGGAAGAGGAGCAGGTTCTCTTCCTACCGCAAGTGCTGTGATTGCCGACGTGATTGACTGTGTCAAACATTTCGGAAAAAATATACGGATATACTGGAAGCCTGAGAAGAAGGAACTGTCTGACTGGGGAGAATTCTCCAGAAGGTTTTTTGTGCGTGTCCGCGAAGACGTTTCCAATGCGGATATTCAGGATGCTTTCGGAAAAGTAGATATGATTACGCTCGGAGGCTATAAAGAAAAAGCATTTGTTACGGAGAGCATACGCGAAGATGAATTTAAGGCGGCTGCAGAAAAAATCGGTGAATTGATAAATGTCATTCGCCTGGAAGGATAATCAGATAGATGGAGGACAAGGTTTGTTAATCGTAAAGAAGTTTGGAGGTACGTCCGTCGGCAACAGAGAAAGGATTTTCAATGTTGCCAGAAGATGTGCAGAAGAATATAACGACGGTAATGATGTAGTGGTTGTCCTGTCTGCAATGGGCAAATCCACGGATGAACTGATAGAGCTGGCGAGAAGTATCACAGATTCTCCTTCTAAGAGAGAAATGGATATGCTTCTTTCTACCGGGGAGCAGGTGTCGGTTGCCCTGCTTGCCATGGCGCTCGGTTCGATGAGGATTCCGGCGGTTTCCCTGAATGCCTATCAGGTGGCGATGCATACGACACACCGTTATGGCAATGCCAGAATCAAAAGAATAGATACTGACAGAATCCTGAATGAGATCGAGCAGAGAAAAATTGTCATTGTGACAGGTTTTCAGGGTATCGATAAGTTCGACAATATCACGACACTTGGAAGAGGCGGATCCGATACGACTGCAGTAGCACTGGCCGCTGCACTGCATGCGGATGCCTGTGAGATTTTTACGGATGTGGACGGAGTCTACACAGCAGATCCCAGGCATGTAAAAAATGCCAGAAAACTCGATGAGATCACATATGACGAGATGCTTGAGCTGGCGACACTTGGCGCTGGCGTGCTGCACAACCGTTCGGTGGAACTTGCAAAAAAGTATAATGTCGTGCTGGTCGTCAGATCAAGTCTGAATGAAAATGAGGGAACTATTGTCAAGGAGGAGACGAACGTGGAGAAGATGCTCGTAAGCGGTGTTGCCGCAGATAAGAATGCTGCAAGAATTGCAGTGGTTGGCTTAAAAGATATTCCGGGAGTGGCATTTCATTTGTTTAATTCTCTTGCCCGGAAAAACATCAATGTGGATATGATTCTGCAGTCTGTCGGTCGTGACGGTACGAAGGATATTTCTTTTACATTAGAAGAGGAGTACGCTGATGAAGCTGTTGCTGTCATTCAGAAAAATTTCCCGAAGAATGATTACAACAGTATCAACCTTGACAAAAAAGTGGCCAAGGTTTCCGTGGTGGGAGCCGGGATGCAGACCAACCCGGGTGTGGCCGCCAGCATGTTTGAAGCACTTTATGATGCAGGGGTAAATATCAGAATGATCTCTACTTCCGAGATCAGAGTTACGGTTCTGATCGATGAAGATAAGACAGACAGGGCTTTGGCTTCCATCCATGAAAAATTCTCGTTGGATATGGCATAATCCTGGAAGAAAAGTATTCCATTTCTCTGTATTTTATGATATGATAAACAAGGTGTAATATCTTTGTAAAGATGGAGTAATAATTATCATGACAAAAAGGCAGGATTATCTATCTTGGGATGCCTATTTCATGGGAATTGCTTTACTGTCCGCACAGAGGAGCAAAGATAACAGTACACAGGTTGGAGCCTGCATCGTAGGGGAAGACAACAAGATTCTTTCCATGGGTTACAACGGAATGCCTACAGGCTGCGACGATGATCGTATGCCTTGGGATCGTGTCGGGAAGCCTCTCGAGACGAAGTACATGTATGTCTGCCATGCGGAACTGAATGCGATTCTTAATTACAGCGGAGGCTCTTTGAAAGGGGCAAGGGTCTATACGACGCTGTTCCCTTGCAATGAATGTACCAAGGCGATCATTCAGTCAGGTATCTCGGAGATAATATACTATTCCGATAAATACGCACAGACAGAATCTACGATTGCATCTAAGAGGATGTTGGATATGGTCGGTATCCGATACCGCCCGTACCAGATGGAAGATAAAAAACTGCATTTGGAGCTATAAAAAAAGACTTGACACTTTTCCGGGAAACGTGTATACTAATCAAGGTTTGAGTAAAGAAAGCAGAGTATCCACTCTCACCTTAGCACAATAGCGTGACTCGGGTTAACATTGTTTGAGCATACGGGATTATTGTATGCTGAAGGTTTGTTTTTGTGGATAGTCATGTGACTATCCTGTTTTTTTGCTTAAATTTATATTTTTCTAATTTGGAGGTGTAACTATTAGCAACGATTTGATGGTCAACGAACAGATTCGTGACAGAGAAGTCAGAGTAGTCAGCAGTGATGGAGAGCAGCTGGGCATTATGTCCGCAAAAGAAGCGATGAAGCTTGCAAGAGAGGCAGATCTTGATCTGGTTAAGATTGCTCCACGCGCCAAACCGCCGGTAGTGAAGATTATCGACTATGGAAAATATAAGTATGAGCTGACCCGTAAGGAAAAAGAAGCCAAGAAAAAGCAAAAGACGATCGATGTCAAGGAGGTACGATTATCTCCTAATATTGACAAGAATGATCTTAATACGAAGATAAACCAAGCCAGGAAGTTTCTCTCCAAGGGAGATAAAGTGAAAGTTACTTTGAGATTCCGTGGCCGTGAGCTTGCTCATGTTAATACCAGTAAGGTGATTCTGGATGAATTTGCCAGCGTTCTTGAAGATGTTGCAGTCATCGACAGAAAGCCGAAGTTTGAGGGAAGAAGCATGATTATGTATCTTACCCAAAAGCGTTAATCCAATCAGTAAGTAGGAGGTCAATTAACTATGCCAAAGATGAAGACAAAAAGTTCTGCTGCTAAACGATTTAAGAAGACAGGAACTGGAAAGTTAAAAAGAAACAAAGCTTATAAGAGCCATATTCTCACAAAGAAATCTCAGAAGAGAAAAAGAAATCTCAGAAAGTCAACGATCACTGACGCTTCTAACGTAAAGAACATGAAGAAGATCATGCCGTACATTTAAGTATGGTATTCATATAGACAGGAGGAACTATAATGGCTAGAGTAAAAGGCGCATTAGGCGCACGTAAGAGACATAACAGAACCTTGAAGCTTGCGAAAGGTTACAGAGGAGCAAGATCCAAACAGTACAGAGTAGCGAAACAGTCCGTTATGAGAGCACTTGCTACTTCCTATGCAGGAAGAAAGCAGCGCAAGAGACAGTTCAGACAGTTATGGATTGCCCGTATTAATGCCGCAGCAAGAATGAATGGTATTTCCTACAGCAAGTTCATGCATGGCCTGAAGCTTGCAGGAGTTGAGATAAACAGAAAAATGCTCTCCGAGATGGCGATCAGCGATCCGGATGGTTTTAAGGCTCTTGCCGAATTGGCAAAGAGTAAGGTGGCCTAGTGAAACTGGAGACCAGCAGACGAAAGTCTGCTGGTCTTTTTTAATTATAAAAAAGTTGTTTATGTATTAAATAACTTAATTTTTTATCAAAAAACTGCAATCTATTAGTAACAAGTCGTCTATATTTTTTCAGAAGGGAGCAAAGTAATGAAAAAAACCAGCAAAAAGCACAGAACGTGGATCAGACTTACAGCATGCTTATTGGCACTTGCGTTATGTTTCGTGTCTGCCGTGAATTCCTCA
>CACZNZ010000132.1 GCA_902782625.1 uncultured Lachnospiraceae bacterium
CTCTCTGGTGGGATCGTAATGGTTCCCGAGAACTCGGGTACGGCATCCCATGTAGGCTACTTCGGTGTTCGGGTCTCCTTCTTTATAGTAGGAAAGATTAAAAGGCGCATCGAGGAAGCTGAAGTTGGGAAAGAGTCTCTTGGCAGAAGTTTTGATCGCTTCCTGGAAGAGATCGTAATTCGGATCTTCCGGATTATAATTGATTCCTTCTTTCACTTTAAAGATCTGCACAGGGAAAATCGGTGTTTCTCCTGCTCCGAGTCCCTCCATCGTTGCCTCAAGAAGCATCTTTGTCACAAGTCTGCCTTCAGGACTGGTATCCGTTCCATAATTAATGGAAGAAAACGGGACCTGTGCACCTGCTCTTGAATGCATGGTATTCAGATTGTGAATAAGGGCCTGCATCGCCTGTCTTGTCTGCTGGGTCGTGTAGATTCTGGCCTGATGAACGCCGAATGCATGCATTTTGTGAAGATCTTCCATAGAAAGATCTTCCAGTTTCAATGCGGCAAGCTGCTCTTCAAAAAGCTCTTCATGTTCCAGCTTCAAAGGGGCGGTGACAGAAGTGCGGATGATCTTTTCAAGAGCATCTGCTTTTTCCTGCGGATAGGAAAGAGCTGCCATCATGAAAGCCTTAATTGCACGGAAATATTCCTTATTATATGTCTTCTCTACCCCCTTGGCCATGGCATAGTCAAAGTTCGGGAGACTCTGGCCGCCGTGCATCTCGTTCTGATTTGCCTGAATGGCAATACAGGCGAGTGCCGCGTATGTCTGGATAGACTGTGGTTCCCTGACATAGCCGTGTCCAGTGGAAAAACCTCCGGCGAAAAGCGTGGTAAGATCAATCTGACAGCAGGTTTCTGTGAGCATGTAGAAATCCATATCATGGATATGAATATCCCCGTTCACGTGTGCCGCTGCGATGTCCTTCGGAAGGACATGATTGATGATAAAGTATTTGGATCCTTCGGAACCGTACTTTAACATAGTGCCCATAGCAGTATCGCCGTCGATATTGGCATTCTCTCGTTTTATGTTCTCCGCCTCTGCATCTGAGTATGTCAGACGATGGTAGACATCCATCAGATAAGATTCGGATTCTCTGATTTTTGTATGTTCTGCCCGGTACAGAATATAGGCTTTTGCTGTATCACTGAAACCGTAGCGGATCAGGATTCGTTCGACCTCGTCCTGAATCTGTTCCACGGTCGGGGTTTCGATGCCCGCTACCCGGTCACAAACCTTTTCGGTAAGGTAAGTGTAATCCGAGGGCGTCATCTCGTCGTTAACCGCGGTGCTGGCCATATGAATGGCATTCAGGATCTTCATCGGGTCAAACGGAACCAGTGAACCGCTTCGCTTTCGTACAAAACGTTCCATGGTAGCTGACCTCCATAAATAGCTGCAACGCTCAAAGAGCGTATTCTTGTGTTCCTTTTGTTCTGCAGATTTCAGGAAATGTACCCTGAAATCTGCGGCTCTTGCTATAATACTATATTTTGTGTGTGAATGCAAGAGCAAACACAAGATAAAGTGAAATTATATCTTATGATATATCGAACATATGTTTTTGTCAATGGGTTTTATTAAGAGGAAAGATGGAAAAAATAGAAGTAAGTGAATGCAGAAAATTTGCATAGAAAGCATCAGTTTTCAGACATGTTTATGACTGAGAAACTATCAAGATTTTATCCACATTTTCAATGAATGCCGGTAAATGTAAAAAGGTATGAGAAATAAAGTCCACTACCTGATCTCTGGATGGTTTTCCACCTTATCCACATATGTTTCCACAAAATGTGGATAACTATTACACAACAAAAAATGACAACCCGTATCAGTTTATTCCTTATTATATAGGGTCAATATTTTTTGTGTTCCGTCCCCATGGACAGAATTCGCGATTTTATTTGTTGACGAATGGATATCTTCTATGCTATAGTAATGTGGCGATGGAATAGGTCTTTTTTTTATGCCTAAAAACAGGGCGTAAAAGGAAGACCGCATATGAATTAATAATTGGAGGTGGAAGTTTTGCGCGTAAGAATTACATTGGCATGTACAGAGTGTAAGCAGCGTAACTACAATACGATGAAGGAGAAAAAGAATCATCCTGAACGTCTTGAGACCAGAAAGTATTGTAGATTCTGCAGAAAGCACACTCTTCATAAGGAAACGAAGTAATCCGGCCGCATAAGGAGTGATGAGATGAGCAGTAATCCAAAGAAAGCAGGCAGCTGGTTTCAGGGCCTGCGAGCTGAGTTTGCCAAAATCACCTGGCCGGACAGAGACACGCTCACCAGAGAAAGCATCACCGTGACTGTGACAGCGATTGTCATAGGTGTGATTATTGCTACACTGGATATGATTCTCCAGTATGGAATCAATTTCCTGGTTTAATCTTAAAAGGTTAAGGTGATCAACATGTCAGATGAAATTATGACAGGCGAAAGCAGATCAGAAGAAGAGAACCAGAGTATCAACTGGTATGTGGTACATACCTATTCTGGTTACGAGAACAAAGTAAAAGCGAACATCGAGAAAACGATAGAGAACCGCAAGATGCAGGATCAGATCCTGGAAGTCCGCGTACCGCTTCAGGAAGTGGTTGAACTTAAGAACGGTGTCAGGAAGACGGTTCAGAAGAAGATGTTTCCCGGATATGTTCTTGTGAACATGATCATGAATAACGATACGTGGTTTGTTGTCCGCAACACCAGAGGTGTGACAGGATTTGTAGGCCCGGGATCCGAACCCGTTCCCCTGTCTCCGACAGAGATTCGCAATCTCGGCATTGAGACCGAAGAGGAGAAAGTTGTCGTGGATATCGATGTGGAACCGGGTGATCTCGTTGAGGTCGTATCCGGTCCGTGGGCAGGAAGAACCAGTGTTGTCAAAGATGTCAATCAGGGCAAACAGATGATCACAATCACCGTCGATATGTTCGGACGTGAGACATCCGTTGAGATCGATTTTCTCGACGTAAAGAAAATGTAATCGATAATCTGCCGTACGCAGATTGTCAGGAAGTGGGAGGGAAATCCCCGCAATTACCACAATAGGAGGTTAGCTATCATGGCAAAGAAAGTTACAGGTTATATTAAGTTACAGATCCCGGCAGGCAAGGCAACTCCTGCTCCGCCTGTAGGCCCTGCATTAGGTCAGCACGGTGTGAATATCGTTCAGTTTACCAAGGAATTTAATGCAAGAACAGCCGACAAGGGCGACTTGATCATTCCTGTAGTTATTACAGTATATCAGGACAGAACATTCAGTTTCATTACGAAAACACCGCCGGCAGCAGTATTGTTAAAGAAAGCATGCAACATTCAGTCCGGTTCAGGCGAGCCTAATAAGACCAAGGTTGCTACAGTATCCAAGGAAAAGGTTCGTGAGATCGCAGAGACGAAGATGCCTGATCTGAATGCAGCAAGTATCGAAGCAGCGATGAGCATGATTGCAGGAACTGCAAGAAGCATGGGTATTGTTGTAGAAGACTGAGAGCAGAAAAGATCGTTGTCGGAATAATAAAGTGGGAGGGTCGCTCCCGATAATACCACAGGAGGTTTAAGTAAAATGAAAAGAGGAAAAAGATATCAGGAAGCTGCAAAGCTGAGAGATAAAGCTAATTTATATGAAGCAGCCGAAGCCATCACCATCGTAAAACAGGCTGCAAGCGCTAAATTTGATGAGACGATTGAAGTACATCTGAAGATGGGTCTTGACGGACGTCATGCTGATCAGCAGATCCGTGGTGCAGTAGTGCTTCCTCACGGAACAGGCAAAAAGGTTCGTGTTCTTGTATTTGCCAAGGACGACAAAGCAGAAGAAGCAGCAGCTGCAGGCGCAGATTATGTAGGTGCTGAAGAGCTCGTTCCGAAGATTCAGAAGGAAGGCTGGCTTGAATTTGACAAATGTGTTGCAACACCGAACATGATGAGTGTTGTAGGACGTCTTGGACGTATCCTTGGACCGAAAGGTCTTATGCCGAACCCGAAGGCAGGTACGGTTACCATGGATGTTGCCAAAGCTGTACAGGAATTAAAAGCTGGTAAGATCGAATACAGACTTGACAAGACCAATATTGTTCATGTACCGATCGGAAAAGCTTCTTTTACAGAGGAGCAGTTAAGCGAAAACTTCCAGACATTGATAGATGCTATCGTTAAAGCAAGACCGGCAGCAGCTAAAGGTCAGTACATCAGAAGCGCCACCATCACCTCCACGATGGGCCCTGGTGTAAAGCTTAACGCAGCAAAATTCTAGTCTGTTTTGAAGGCAGATTAAGAGCAATTATGTAAAAAGAAAGAGGAACTATACGGAAGACGGATAGTTCCTCTTTACTTTTGAGGTTGTTTTTTGGGAAAGCATCAACATTTTATGTTGTTTTTATGAAATCATGCCTCAGCTATAATAGAAGTATCATTTCAGAAAGCGAGCATATAATTATGAATATAATGCATCAGGAGATTATCAAATTATTAAAAGAAATAGATGAAATATGTAAAAAATATGATATTACATATTATGCAGCAGGCGGAACGACCATCGGTGCGATACGTCATCGTGGATTCATCCCATGGGATGATGATGCTGACATCTATATGACAAGGAATGAATTCTATCGTTTCCGGGAAGCATTTCAGAAAGAAAAACCGGAAGGACGTGTCCTGGAATGTCTTACCGACAATCCGGAGTATCCTGCTACTATACCGAGGTATACTGACGACACCACTTCTATGGTAGGTAAATTCCATGTCTTAAATACCTGCTCGGCAGGAATGGTGATCGATGTATTTATCCTTGATCCCGTACCGGATGATGTGGAAAAACAAAGGGAATATATCGCCAAATTATTTATATTCTCCGATTATGTCATGCCGTATTACGTCTATTCCAACAGAGCAGATACCCGCTATCTCGGGATGTATGATGAATACAAAAAGCTTGAGGAAAAGATCGGACGGGAAGGTGTGATCAAAAAACTGACAGAAGAGCTGTTTTCCTACGATGATGAAGAATGTAATTATTATGTTCTCCGTTGGGGTACGCTACCACATGTTTTCCCGAAAGAATACTTTGGAGAACCGGTATATTATCCATTTGAAGATATGCAGGTGCCACTGCCTGCCATGTGGTATGAATACCTTGTGCAGCTTTACGGTCCGAAGTGGATGTACATTCCTGATCATGATGATCAGGAAGCACACAGCCACATTATTGACGTAGAACACAAATACACCAACTATCTGATCGATGCAGACCGGTTTATCGATAAAAAAGAGACGCTTGATATGTATCTGACCAGAAAAGGGATTGTCTATCACCGTCAGAGATATTTAAGAGAATTCCAGGATTATATTATGGAACAGAATGTCAAGGCCGGTGTTGCTTCCCAGGAAAAATACATTGAACATAACGGGTTTGATGTTCCGGCACTGTTTGAAGCCGGGGAATATAAAAAGATTCTGGAAATCTACCAGAAATATCTGGATTTCCAGTTCGGCAAATCAGCCATCGGAGCCATGAGACATTCTTATATGTACCGGTTCCGCAACAGAGTTTATGTCCCGCTTCCGGATGATCAGCTCTATATCGTGCTCTACAGTCTTTGGTTTACAGGACAGTTTGCACGGGCTAGAACGATCATGGACATCAGGAAGGCGCATGGAGAACTGACACCGGACCTTGTGTGGATGGATGAAAGGATTACGCTGATCTATCAGATCCTGCAGCAATTCTATACAAACGATTACGAGAAGGCACAGTTACTGATAGAAAAGCTTGATGAAACGGAACGCAAAAAGATCCGCGATGTGGAAAAAATGCAGCTTCAGATGGACTGTGAACGTCTCTCTGCTGAGGAATGCAAAGCAAGAATTCCACAGATATCCGATGTGCTTTCCAAAGGAAAGTACGATGCGGAATATACCAAGATCCTGGGCGATTATTATTACAAGGCAGGAGACGAAGACAAGGCCAAAGAACTGTATCTGAAAGCAGAACCTGATCTGACGAACGGAATGATGCTTCTGGACATTTCGGATAAATATCACATCGCGCCTAATTATAATACCCCGGCCCGCAAAACACCGTTGACCATCATGCAAAGAGCACAGTTTAAGATGCTGTGTGAGGTAGATGACATCTGCAGGGAAAACGGGATCCAGTATGTACTGATTCACAAGACGCTCTGGTATGTATGGTATCATCGAAATCTCCCGCCGAGTTCGGAAAGCGCGATCGCGATGACACCGGATCAGGCACTCAGGTTTGTGAAGGCATTCGAGAAAAAAGACAGACCGGGAAGAAGAATCGAGTATACCCTGAACAATCCGGAACACAGTGCGTTTGGGATAGATTACATCAACGATAACACACTGACCTTCAGCTGGGGAGAACCGGAAGATGACGGTAGACCACTCTGCCTGAGAATTCACATTTTAAAGATCAAAGACAGAAGAGGACTACACTGGAAATATGTAAGGCTGCTTGATACGGCACAGATTCTCAGAGAACGCCGGGATAAAGGAAAACTCGATAAGTGGGATAAGGACAGATTTACCAGTATCTTCACTTCACCGATCATCGCCATCAAAGGAAAAGATAAGCTCGCGCAGGAAGTGTTCAAAGAGTACTGTTCGATGGAGCAGGATCCGGCCGATCCGGCTTACTACACGACACTTTCCAATGGAAGAAGGAATATCGGCAAGAAGATTCCGGCCCGCCATATCGAAAAAACAGGGGAGATTCGTCTGTATGGAAGATCTTTTATGATTCCTTCGGATATGGAAGAGTATATCCCGATTGTATACGGGAAGTATCCACTCAGAAAATATAAACTCGAGGACGGATATCCTAAGATCATGAGGTATATCGATGAGGAGATCGGCATAGAAGATTTTTCGAAAGCCGTTGACAGAAATGTAACAGATACGGAAATGTTCGCACGCTTCTGCGAGGGAGCGGCCATGAACGAGACCGTCAGTGAATACGGAAAGATCGTGGAATACAATATGGCGATTCTTTTCAGGGCAAGAGACCGTTTCCAACTCTTCCTGAAGTATATGCCGATGAAGGAGGAAATCCTGAAGGCTTATCACAAGCAGGATGTTGAGAAGCTTGATGCCATGTTCCGCGATTACTATGACGCCGTGGTTGAAAATATGCATACGTTTAAGCTTGGCATCTGTTTCGACCAGGAGATCCTGGAAGCTTTCCTCTGGTATCTGGAGCAGATCGAAGAGCAGGGCCTTGCAGAGAAATTAAAAGAAAACATCCCAGAGGAACACCTGGCACCGATGCAGATTCTTGACTGATGCCTGAAGTTTTCTCTTGACAAATCTATCTTCGAATGATAGTATAACGCAGTACGAACGCCGAAGACAGCAGGTGCCGGATGGCATAAGCGTATGCGCCTGCCGAGGAAGTATGTTAAGTTTTATCTGACACTACAAGCTCTCTGTCTTTTGCAGGGAGCTTTCCTTTTGTAAGTTTAGATCGCGTTGGTACACACGAATATTTAAGGAGGTGCACCAGGAAACATGGCTAAAGTTGAATTGAAGCAACCTATCGTTGACGAAATCAAAGCCCAGTTGGACGGAGCGAAATCTCTTGTAGTTGTTGATTACCGCGGAATCTCTGTAGCAGACGTTACAGAACTTCGCCGTCAGTGCCGTGAAGCGAACATCGTGTACAAAGTGTTCAAGAACACTATGGTAAAACGTGCAGTGGAAGGCACAGAGTTTGAAGGCGTGACCGTAGACCTTGAAGGTACGAATGCATTTGCTATCTCCAAAGAAGATGCAACTGCACCTGCAAGAGTTATCGCGAACTTCATTAAAAAGAGCAAATGCTGTAAGTTGAAGAGTGGTGTTGTAGAAGGTACATACTACGATGAGAAAGGCATTGCCACAATCGCAACGATTCCGTCAAGAGAAGAGCTTATCGCAAAATTCATGGGAAGTATTCAATCCCCTGTATCCAATTTTGCCCGCGTGATCAAGCA
>CACZNZ010000133.1 GCA_902782625.1 uncultured Lachnospiraceae bacterium
TGAAGTCCCCCGCCGCCGTGTACAGCCGCTGCCGGTCCCCATTACTTTTCCGAAACTTTTGCTTTTTGGCCTGATCTATTGTATAATCCCATCTTTGACAGTAACCCTCCGAAAAGCGTGACGCAGAGCGGCTTTTCGGAGGGTTATGGATTGCACAATATAAGGCCGATTAAAAAGATTTTTTGATACGAGAAAGCGCATTGTAAGAGAGCAACTGGCAGTCAAGCCGGAACCCGGCAGCATCCTGGAGAGCGTCATATAAGCGATCCGGGACAAAGACAGGGATAAAGCCCTGACCTTCAAGATGACAGAATTCACAATCACGAAGATGGTCGATGATATCTTCACAGGTAAAACGATTCTGGAGTTTCACTTTTTCAAGAAGGCGATATAGAACCAGCGAAAGGAAACAAGTCAGGAAATGAGCTCTGATGCGTTGCTCTTTGCTGAGATAAACAGGTCTTCCTTTGAATTCTGTTTTCATGATCCGGAAGCTTTCCTCAATCTCCCAGCGCTGGCGGTTAATGGCAAGAATCTGACGGACTGATCCGGTCAGATTGGTACAGACAGCGTATAATCCGTCATACATCGCTTCCTTTTGCGCGATATCCATGTTGAGATTCAGCCTGCAAATATCAGATACTTCGCCCTCTTTGGTAAAAAAAGACTGCTGTATGAAACGCCGGTAATCGTTCTGTGAACGGGCCGGCACTTTTTCCTTGCTTCGATCCAGAGCCTTCTGTGCCTGCCCGATTTGCCTTTCACGAATCTTTCTCTGGTAATTCCTGCTGGCAATGGAATAGGTCACGACCATACGTTGACGGATGCCCCGCAGTTCTATCCATTGTTCTTTGTAAAACACCGATTTGGCATGCTGCTCTTCATCCAGACAGCTGATATCGTATGTTTTTGTATCGCCAGCCAACTGCCATCCACAGGACTCCAGCGCCCATTCCTGAATTGGCTGTGGCAGTTGCTTGAGGGACTGTGTCACCACAAAACCTCTTCCGCAGATACTGTTAAATGCACGATTGTCTGTCGATGCAAGTCCTGCGTCTGTGCAGACAACAAAATGATCTTCTCCAAAGTCCCGAATGATCTTTTTCTCAAGAGGCTTCAGCGTCTTCTGCTCATTGGTGTTTCCTGAATCAATATGGTATGCCAGTGGTATTCCATCTGCATCCAGAAACAGTCCCATTTGAACAATGGGGTTAGGCCTGTGTTCCTTGGATTTGCCATACTTCCGGATTTCGTCCTCTTCTTCGATCTCGAAAAAGTAATTGGTACAGTCATAGTAAAGAACGCTCGTGTCCCTCGGATGATATTGGTTGCTGGTTTCATACAGCTTTGCCTGGATATAATCGCTCTCCTGATCCAATACATCCAATGCCCGGTATACCTGATGTAAGGAACACTTCGGCGTGTCAAAGAACCTGGATGACAATTCGTGAGAGGACAGTTTGGAACCGGGGTATATTATACGTGTATACAGCAGCATTTGCAGTATTTCGTTCAGGTCATATTCAAATCCATGCCGGTTGCTTATCTCTTTGCATATACTTTTGAAATTCAGCGCATGGTAGATCTGTTTCAAAAACATATATCCGCCTGAGTACCGCCGCTGGCTTTCGGTGGATATCCGGGTAGTTGGCGAAAAACGTATGGTTACTTCTTCCTCCCGTTCCTCTGCCTCTTTCCGGTTTAGCTCATCCACATACGCTTTTGCCCATTTTACCGGATCCTGGCCCTGGGCTTTTGCGGTTACTTCCTGCAGATTTCCAAGCTTTTCCACGACTTTATTTGTATGTTTCCCATTGTAATATACAGATTTAACCACATAAAAGCATTTCGCGTTTGCACTGCTTGTAATCTGGAGCCGCACTTCTCATCCCTCCACGTTGCTTTCTCCCCTTTATTATAACATATTGTTGTATGTTGTGCAATAGTGAAATGATATTTCTTGACAAAAAAATATCGGCCATTTGAGCCGATTTTATCTGTTTCCTCTTTCTTTACCTGTCAAACTCCCGGTAGTAAGTCGTGGCTGCGATTCCCTGTGATTTGCACCACGCCTTTACACCCATCCCACTGCTCCGACATTCCGCGATCCTCACTGACCACTCCTGCA
>CACZNZ010000134.1 GCA_902782625.1 uncultured Lachnospiraceae bacterium
AACAGATGACGTAACTTTTGTCTGGCCAGAAGAACACGTTTGTCGGCGCAGATACGTTTGGAAAATGTCACAAAATCCGGATCCAGGGGTCTTCCTACAGTATCTTCCGGAGTGACACTGTTTAAGAACATGCCAACATCCATGATGGCACGCATCTTCGAATTGGTAAAATAGACACCAAGCTCTCGGTAAGGTTCATCGTCCAGATAATATTCCGAAGTATAGAATTCGGCGCCGGCCATATAGCGGGCAACCTGATCAGCCAGATTTGGGAAAATAACTCCTTTCATCAGCTGAAATCTGGAGATACGAAGTCTTGACACATCTTCCATGATAAAGATATTATTCTCGTTGTCGCAGTCATAAAGATCTGGGATAAGATCGGGAACAATAGCTTTTCTAATCTGGAAAGAGCGGTATTCAAACCGGGAACGATTGGCATCTACCTGTATTTCTGCACCGAATCTTGAATCGGGTCGGGACTGTTTCACGATAAGGTGATAGGTGCCATCAGATACACGGAAGACAAAGTTAATAAACCCGTCTCCATCCTCCTCCAGGGTACCTTCGCCGACGGCAGAGACAGTGATAAGATTGGTATTTTTAGAAAAGAAAGGCAGTCTGGACTGAACGTATTCCACTACATTGTCTTTCGTTAATACCAGCATCTTCTGTCCCTCCTTTCATACTGTGAATAATCAGTCAAAATAATCATCGGCATATCGCCGGGCATTCAGTTCTTTGTACTCATTGACTTTCTGATTCAGATTCAGCACCAGATCCTCCATACCCTCACCGGTAAAAGCACTTACCTCATAGATGGTCGTACATCCGGCAAGCTGAAGGTAAGATCTGGCACGTTTTATATTGGATTTTGGATGATCGATCTTTGAAACAATACCGACTACAGGTTTGGAGAACTTATAGGCTGTCCCGCCCGAAAACCAGCAGTCTTCACTGCTGGAATCCTGAACCAGACAGATGATGTCAGCATCGTGGGAGGTTATCGTAAGCGATCCCCAGAATCCTCTTTGCTGCATGTATTCTCCGGGAGTGTCAATGAAATTACCGACATACTCTACGGCCTGTGTCTTGTCATATTTGATCTCTTCCTTCTGAATGGCCTGAATCAGTGTTGTTTTACCGGCGGCTGAAGCACCGATCAACATGATTTTCATGAAAAAAACTCCAGTCTGTCATCAAGTCTTGGTGATGGTAACAGTATCAAATCCAAGCTTATTATAAAATGTACTGATAACACTGTTTAATGCTGCTTCCACATTGGCGGTAGACCCAACAATAATGACAGATCCGGAAAAACGGTCTACAAAACCCAGCTTGATCGTTGCTGCTTTGGTACAGATATCTGCGGCAATGATCGTCGCTTCAGATGGTGTGATCGTCATGATTCCGATAGCATCATGATACTCATCAGGAAGACCCAGCTTCTGATACACGGATGCTTTCGGACGAGTAACCATATGAGCAAGTGTAATCTGCTTACCAGGAACGTACTCCTGGATCATACGGTCTTTATCACCGGCATTCACACCGTTGTTTATCATATCTCGTGTCATATTACTCTCCTTTCCGGATAAAAGGGCATAATACACCCTTTATATGTGTTAATTATACAAAATCGCGCTCCGAGTGTAAATGCTATTTCAACATTTTTTACAAGTATTCTTTTGCGATTTTACCATTTTTACACGCAGAAATGCTAGACTTTTTAGTCCTGTGGACTTTCAGGAAAAAGTGATGTATACTAAGTGAATGAACAGTAAGAATCTGAATTATACTTATGTATTGCTATGTAAAGATCATACGCTGTATACAGGGTGGACAAACAACCTGAAAGAGAGAGTGAAAAAACACAATCTCGGTGAAGGGGCCAAATATACCAGAAGTCGTCTGCCTGTTCGCCTGGTGTACTATGAGGTCTTTGAATCTAAGGAAGCAGCGATGAGAAGAGAATACCAGATCAAGCATCTTTCCAGAAAAGAAAAGCTTGCGCTGATTAAACGAAAAGAACAGCCAGGAAAGGATTTATTATGAGAATCGGTCTTGCACAGATGGATATCCATTGGGAAGATATTCATGAAAATATGGCAAATGCCCAGTCTTTTTATGAAAAAGCAAAAGAGCAGATGGTAGATATTCTGGTCTTTCCGGAGATGACATTGACCGGTTTCTCCATGAATGTGGAAGTGACAGGAAAAAGATGGAAGGATCAGGTGGATTTCTTCTGCAGGATGAGCAGAGAGTACGGAATTCTGACCGTATTTGGCTACGCCATGCCTGTCTCGGATTCACTTCTTGAGATTCATCCGGACTGGAATCATTATCATAATCGTCTGGGAATCTGTGAAAATGGTTTACTCAGACTTTCTTATGCAAAGATACATCCTTTCACCTATGGACTGGAAGGAAAGTATTATCAGGGCGGAGATGAGATATTGACACTTTCCTGGAAGGATACGGTTCTTGGAGCATTTATCTGCTATGATCTGAGATTCCCGGAAATTTTCCAGGTCAGTTCTGATAAGAGTGAAATAATATTTGTGATTTCCAACTGGCCTGGGAGTCGTGTAGAGCAGATGGATGCTCTGTTAAGTGCCAGGGCCATTGAGAATCAGGTGTTTGTAGTGGGAGTTAATCGTACCGGAGAAGGAGACGGACTGATCTATAACGGCCATTGTGCAGTCTATGATCCTGCCGGGAACAGATTGAATGATCTGTATGAAGATGAGAGGCTTATTACAGTGGATATAGATCCTGGTATCGTCAGAGAGAGCAGGGAGAGATTCCCTTTGAAGATGGACAGGAGAGTACCCCTGTATTACAGGCTTTGGGAACAGAGTATGAAGAGGTAAGAATGAATGAAGGGATTTAAGAAGAATTTGGCAGGATTGACACTGTCTGAAAAACTGCACCTTTACACATATCATACGATTCCTGTAATCAACATAGATGCTCTCTTTTCTGATGAAAGCAGTAATTATGTCGAGCCTGTCGAGCCTGTAACAGGGGATGAGGTGAGGATACGGTTCCGCACTGCCCGAAACAATGTGGACAATGTATACTTTTGCATGGAAGATCACAGGGAAGTCATGCGGATTACCCATACGGATGATCTTTTTGATTATTATGAGATCCGTCATGTCATCGGCAGAGAAATGCTCAGATACTATTTTGAGGTCGTTTCCGGGGGAATATCGTATTACTATAACAAAAAAGGCCCCGCAAGAGAAATGGATTCTTTTTTCCATTTTTGTCTGACGCCGGGATTTGAGACACCGGAATGGGCTAAGGGAGCAGTTTTTTATCAGATTTTTGTGGAGCGATTTGCGAATGGGAATCCGGATAATGATGTGCTCGACAGGGAATATTTCTATATAGACCGGCACGCCAAAAAGATTGAAGACTGGAATCAATTGCCCGACCAGATGGATGTGTCGAATTTTTATGGCGGAGATCTACAGGGAGTTTTAGATCATCTGGATTATCTCAGCGGACTGGGCGTGGAAGTCCTCTACCTTAATCCGATATTTGTTTCCCCGTCGAATCATAAATATGATACGCAGGATTATGATTATATAGATCCACATTTTGCCATGATCGTCGAGGATGAAAAAGAAGTACTTCCGGAATGGGATCATGATAATGCACATGCTTCAGGATATATTAAAAGAGTGACAGATAAGCGCAATCTGGAAGCCAGTAATCGTTTTTTTGCAGACTTTGTTGAAGAAGTACATAAAAGAGGCATGAAAGTTGTGCTGGACGGCGTATTTAACCATTGCGGTTCTTTTAATAAATGGATGGACGCAGAAAGAATCTATGAAAATGAAGCCGATTATGCGCCTGGCGCTTATATTTCCCATGACAGTCCATATCGAAGCTTCTTTAAGTTTTATTCAGAGGATAAATGGCCATACAATGATGATTATGACGGCTGGTGGGGGCATAAAACACTGCCTAAGCTCAATTATGAAGAATCTGATAAACTTTGCGACTATATACTGCGTATAGGCAGGAAATGGGTATCTCCGCCATTTAACGTAGACGGTTGGCGCCTTGACGTAGCGGCGGACCTGGGACAGAGCGAGACATTTAATCATAATTTCTGGAAACGTTTTCGCCGGGAAGTCAAAAAAGCAAACCCGGAGGCAATCATCCTTGCAGAACACTATGAGGATCCAGGAAGCTGGCTGCAGGGAGATGAATGGGATACTGTTATGAATTACAATGCTTTTATGGAGCCGGTAAGCTGGTTCCTGACAGGCATGGAGAAGCACAGCGATGAAAAAAGAGAGGATCTGATGGCTGATCCGAAAGCATTTTATGATGCCATGATCTCCCATATGTCGAGATTACAGTTTCCT
>CACZNZ010000135.1 GCA_902782625.1 uncultured Lachnospiraceae bacterium
AAACCTTTTTCTTTTCTATATAATACCACTTGCGTAAATGTACAGGTCCGGGAGGGATAGAAATTGGAAGAAAGAATCTGGAAGTCTTTGCTCTATGATTTTTACGGCGAGCTGCTGACTCCTCATCAGAAGTCGGTATACGGAGATTATATTCAGAATGACTTGTCTCTCTCAGAACTGGCAGAGCTTTCCGGGATCAGCAGACAGGCTTCCTATGATATGGTGAAGAGGTGTGAGAAGCTTCTGGCCGGATATGAGCAGAGGCTTCATCTGGTGGAACATTTCCGGGAAGTAAAGAAGCTGGCGGCCGGAATCAGGGATAAAGCCCAGGAACTTTCCCGGGAAACCGGGTCAGACAGTATGGCGGATCAGATCCAGGAGATCGTCCGGTTGTCGGATGCGATTCTGGAGGAGTATTGATTCCGGAAGAGAATGAAGGAGATAGGATATGGCATTTGAAAGCCTGACAAGTAAATTACAGAATGTGTTTAAGAATCTTCGGAGCAAGGGACGTCTGACAGAGGCAGATGTCAAAGAAGCGATGAAGGAAGTTAAGAGGGCACTTCTTGAGGCAGATGTCAATTTCAGAGTGGTTAAGTCTTTTATCAAGACGGTGACGGAACGTGCTGTGGGACAGGATGTCCTCAATGGTCTCAATCCTGGACAGATGGTCATCAAGATCGTCAAGGAAGAGATGGAGACCCTGATGGGATCTGAGACAACAGAACTCGTCTTTCGGCAGGGGAATGAGATCACGGTCTTTCTCATGGCCGGCCTTCAGGGTGCAGGTAAGACAACGACCAGTGCCAAGATTGCCGGACAGCTGAAGAAAAAAGGCAAGAAACCACTTCTGGTTGCCTGCGATGTCTATCGTCCGGCGGCAATCAAACAGCTCCAGGTCAACGGAGAAAAACAGGGAGTACCCGTATTTTCCATGGGTGAGAAGCAAAATCCGGTGGATATAGCCAAAGCAGCTGTGGAACATGCCAGAGAAAATGGATATAATGTTGTGATTCTGGATACAGCAGGACGTCTTCATGTAGATGAAGACATGATGGAGGAGCTTTCCAACATCAAGGCAGCTGTCGATGTGACGCAGACGATCCTGGTGGTGGATGCCATGACAGGACAGGATGCGGTTAATGTGGCAAAGAATTTCGAAGAAAAAGTCGGTATTGACGGAGTGATCCTGACGAAACTGGACGGTGATACCAGAGGTGGAGCCGCACTTTCAATCCGTGCTGTAACAGGCAAGCCGATTCTGTATGTCGGAATGGGTGAGAAGCTCGAAGATCTGCAGCAGTTCTATCCGGACAGGATGACCAGCCGGATCCTTGGCATGGGTGATGTCTTTACGTTGATCGAAAAGGCAGAGAATGCCGTGGATGAGGAAGAGGCCAGGAAGCTGGAGCAGAAACTTCGCAAGGCAGAATTTGATTTTGATGATTTCCTCTCCCAGATGCAGCAGATTAAGAATATGGGCGGCCTGGCGGATATCCTTTCCATGATTCCGGGGCTGAGCAGTCAGATGAAGAATGTGGAAGTTGACGATGGCGCCATGAATCAGATCGAGGCGATCATCTACTCCATGACGCCGCAGGAGAGAGCAAATCCTGACATTCTCAATCCTTCCAGGAGAAAGAGAATCGCCAATGGCGCAGGAGTAAGCATCCAGGAAGTGAATAAGCTGTGCAAGCAGTTTGAACAGACCCGTAAGATGATGAAACAGATGGGCGGCATGATGGGCCAGAAAGGCGGGCGGCGCCGGGGCGGAGGTTTCGGCTTTGGCGGCATGAAATTCCCGTTTTAGACAAAAGAGATTTTTGAAAGACACTAAGAAGATCATGAGATTCCGCAAAGTTGACAGTTCTGATAAGAGACAGACAAGATTTTCCGGGATTCCATATAAATAATTTAAGAAAATATGAGGTGAACTAACATGGCAGTAAAAATGAGATTAAAGAGAATGGGAAAAAAGAAAACAGCGATCTATCGTATCGTCGTAGCTGATGCAAGATCTCCGAGAGACGGAAGAAATATCGATGAGATCGGATTCTATGATCCTAACCAGGAGCCTGCAGAGGTTCGTATCGATGAAGAAGCTGCAAAGGATTGGCTTTCCAAGGGCGCTCAGCCTACTGATACGGTAGCAAGACTCTTAAAGAATGCCGGGATTGAGAAATAATCACTTGAGGAGCAGATAGATGAAAGAATTGGTAAGGGTGATCGCGGTTTCTCTCGTGGATCATCCGGAAGAGGTTGTCGTGACGGAGAAAGAGACCGACAAGGCAATCGTCGTGGAACTGCACGTAGCTGATTCCGACATGGGAAAGGTTATCGGAAAGCAGGGACGAATTGCCAAGGCAATCCGCACGGTCGTGAAAGCGGCATCTTCCGGCGAAGGCAAGAAAGTAATCGTAGATATTGCTTAAAGATTATGCAGACTGTTACCTTGATCAGAGGTAGCAGTCTTTCATTCTATAGAAACTTTGGAGAAGAATATGCAGGATTTATTTCAGGTGGGCATTATTACTGGTACCCACGGATTAAAAGGGGAAGTAAAGGTTTTCCCTACAACAGATGACAAGAATCGTTTTCTTGATCTGGAAGAGGTTCTTCTGGATACAGGAGATGAACTGGTCAGAATGCAGGTGGAATACTGTAAGTTCTTTAAACAGTTTGTGTTTGTGAAGTTTGCAGGTTTAGATGATATCAACCTGGTTGAGAAATACAAACGCTGTCCTTTGATGGTGACAAGGGAAAATGCTGTGCCGCTTGAAGAAGACGAGTATTATGTGGCAGATCTGATTGGTCTGACAATCGTAGATGACAGCGGTATCACCATCGGAAAACTGATCAATGTGATCGAGACCGGCGCCAATGATGTCTATGAGGTCAAAACCGAGGACGGCGGAACGGTTCTGCTTCCTGCCATCAAGGATTGTATCCTCGACGTGGATATGGAGGAACAGGTTATCCTTGTTCATATGCTGAAAGGACTTGGCAGCTGATGAATTACCATGTACTGACATTGTTTCCGGAGATGATAGAGAACGGATTTGCCACCAGTATTACCGGCAGAGCTATGGAAAACGGACTGCTGCATCTGAATGCTGTTAACATCCGGGATTATTCGATGGATAAACACCGTCATGTGGATGATTATCCCTATGGCGGAGGGGCAGGTATGGTGATGCAGCCGGAACCGATTTATCGAGCCTATGAGGATCTGACAAATGAGCTCCGGAAAAAACCGAGGGTCATCTATGTCACACCGCAGGGAGAAGTCTTCCGGCAGTCCAAGGCGGAAGAACTGGCCAGGGAGGAAGATCTGATTTTTCTGTGCGGTCATTATGAAGGGGTCGATGAGCGGCTCCTTGAGGAGATCGTCACGGATTATATATCGATCGGGGACTATGTGCTGACAGGCGGAGAACTGGCGGCTCTGGTCGTGATGGATGCCATCTCCAGGCTGGTACCAGGTGTATTGGGTAATGAGACTTCCAAAGATCATGAATCGTTTCAGGATTCCCTTCTGGAACATCCGCAATACACAAGACCGCCGGAATTCAGGGGAAGGAAAGTTCCTGAGATCCTGCTTTCCGGACATCATGCAAGGATTGAGGCCTGGAGAAGAAAGCAGTCCATCAAGAGGACACTGGAAAGAAGACCCGATCTTTTGAAGAAGGCAGAACTTGACAAAGAGGACCAGCGTTATCTTGAGGAACTGCTTAAAGAAGGCAAGAACATTTGGTAAAAACGACTATTGCATGTTGAGAAGATCTATGTTATTATCTTATAGTTGTGAAAAAAGGTGGTCCGCTGTTACCTGTGTGTATTAAGAACACCGAGAATATATAGGAGGTCACACATGAAAGACATTATCAAGAGCATCGAAGATGCACAGTTAAAACCGGAAGTAACACCTTTCCATGTTGGGGATACTGTACGTGTTTCCGCAAAGGTAGTTGAGGGATCCCGTGAGAGAATCCAGGTGTTTGAAGGCACTGTGATCAAGAGACAGAACGGCGGGGCTAAAGAGACTTTCACAGTAAGAAAGTTCAGCAACGGTATTGGCGTTGAGAAGACATGGCCGGTTCATTCCCCGGTTGTTACAAAGATTGAAGTCGTAAGAAGAGGTAAAGTAAGAAGAGCAAAACTTTTCTATCTGCGTGACAGAGTAGGTAAGAAAGCGAAAGTAAAAGAGTTAGTTAAATAGGTTCTTATTACAAAGGGGCGAGTATTTATACTTGCCCCATTTTGCCATTTTGAAGAAAGTGCTGCAGGTTTGAATTATGAAGAATTATCGATATAAGGAAAGACGGAATCGGCTGGTTCGCCGGGTTGTTTTCTGGATCGCTGAGATCCTGCTGGCCGTCGCATTAGCCTATGGTATGATAACCTATGTTTTTCAGGTGATCACGGTTCACGGGGAATCCATGGAACCGGCCTATCATAACCAGGCGGTTGTCCTGGTGAATAAATTCATATATCGCATACAGTCTCCGAAAAGACTTGATCCTGTGGCTTTAGAGATATCCACAGGGTCTGCCACCCATTATACGGTTAAGAGAGTAATCGGACTCCCGGGAGAGAAAATCCTGATTGAGGACGGCAAGCTGAAGGTGGACGGTAAAGAACTCGAAGGTGTATTTTCCGAAGAGATCATCTCTCCGGGCACGGCAGCCTATACCGTGGAACTTGGGGAAGATGAGTACTTTGTGATGGGAGATAACTGC
>CACZNZ010000136.1 GCA_902782625.1 uncultured Lachnospiraceae bacterium
CTCTCCGAATATATGATCTCACATCCATATTCATCCATCTGGCGCAGAATCCTGTACAGGGAGGCTGCCACTGTCTCCGGATCCTGTTTCCCCCCTGCCTCAGCAACCAGATCGGCATGATAAAACGGCACGGATTCCTTTGCCGCGATCACTCCGACTACCCTGCCTTCTGCCTGCTTTTGTTCTACCAGACTGTTGATCTTTGCCTGAACTTCCTTCTCCTCTCCTTCAACCAGGATCATCTGTCCTTTCGGCGCATAGTGCCGGTACTTCATTCCAGGTGCTTTGGCGACGACATTCTCCGGCTTACGTTTACCGGCAATCGCCCGGTCTACCAGGATCTCATGCCCCAGCAGATCTTCTATCATCTTTTTCGTCACATATCCGGGACGAAGGATCATTGCCTTCTCCCCGGTCATATCCACTATCGTCGATTCGATTCCGATATCAACCGGACCGGCATCGATGATCATCGGGATTCTTCCATCCATATCCTCTAAAACATGCTCCCCCAATGTGGGGCTTGGCCGTCCGGAAAGATTGGCGCTCGGCGCGGCGATCAGTCTTTCTGCAGCGTCGATCAGTCTGCCTGCCACAGGATGTGACGGCATCCTGATTGCTACGGTATCAAGTCCTCCTGTGGTAGCACGGGGTACAGTCTCTTTCCTCGGAAGAATCACGGTAAGAGGCCCCGGCCAGAAGGCTTCCATCAGCTTCCTTGCCTCTTTGCTGACTTCCCTGGCAGCCTCATACGCCTGTTCGATCCTGCTGATATGGAAGATCAGCGGATTATCGGAAGGCCGCCCTTTCGCAGCATAGATTCTCTCTGACGCAGACTCATTCATGGCATCTGCCCCCAAACCGTAAACCGTCTCCGTAGGGAATGCCACCAGGCCTCCCTCCCGGATGATCTGTCCGGCTTTCTGCAATGCCGCCTCCTGCTCCTGCCGGGTCAGTCCCTTCCATCTGATATATTCTGTATGCATCATTCTCTCCTCAGTACAAATCCCCTGATCTACTCTCCGACCAATCGAAGGATGTGTTGTCAAATCCATAAAGTGCTTTGGATCAGGGATTCTTCTTCCATTGGTATGTATGCATAAACACATCAAAATTAGTATACCACATGATTTCGGATTTGACTATGGCCACATCCTTCTTCCATATATTAATATTTTTAACAATATTTATCAAGTCTTTCAAAGATTCTTCTTTACATTTTCTTCTTTAATGGCTATACTATGGCATATATCAATGAACGGAGTGTAATGATTTGAAGATAGAACGATTGAATGAAAACCAGATACGCTGCACATTAAGCAAGGAAGATTTAACTTCCCGCAAATTGCAGCTTTCAGAGCTGACTCTCGGGTCCGAAAAAGCGAAAGATCTGTTCCAGGAGATGATGGAACAGGCCCAGCATGAAGTAGGTTTCCAGGCAGAGAATGCTCCACTGATGATTGATGCCATCCCGGTTTCTTCAGAGACGCTTGTGCTTGTCGTCACCAAAGTGGATAGCCCGGAAGTCTTTGACGAGCGAATTTCCCATCTGTCAAAACTTGCAGAGGCAGATTTTGAATTCGGTGCGGAAGAACCTTTCGATGAAGAAGTGGAAGCAGAAGAAGATGAAGAGAGTGTACCGGGCGAAGATGTCATGGGGTATCTCACAAGGAAAGCCGCCCAGATCCGTGAAGCCCTCGACAGCATGCAGAAAGAAGAAAAAGAGGAACCGGATCTATCTTCCCTTTATCTGTCCTTTGATAATCTGACTGCAGCCGAAAGCTACTGCTCCTTTATCGCTCCCATCTTTGCCGGAGAAAGCAGACTGTACAAAGATACAACTGCCGGAAAGTATTTCCTCATCCTCGAAAGAGGCGCCAGCGAAGAAGAGCTGTTCCTGCGCGCACAGAATTTTGCCGCAGATTTTGCCCAGGAGTCAAACGATTCCTATGCAGCCGATGCCTTTTATGCAGAACATCATCACCTGATACTCGAAGAAGATGCTGTGGCAACCCTGGCCGGGCTGCGAAGATAACATGGATTCTTTTAATAATTAAGCCGCTATCCGGCGGCTTTTTTTGTTTGAACGTTAATGTTTGACCTGGATTGATTCGTGGGCTATATGTTCCGTGGCGCCGCGATTGCATTAGTTCCGTGGCTCCATATTCGGGCATATTCTCTTTCATCCCATGGCTTTTCCCTAATATTTAGGGTATTTCTATTGAATTCTTCCCTGTTTACCCGAACTCGGCCCTGGATTGAGCCTTAAAACATTAGTTCCGTGGCTCCATATTCGGGCATATTCTCTTCCATCCCATGGCTTTTCCCTAATTTTTAGGGTATTTCTATTGAATTCTTCCCTGTTTACCCGAACTCAGCCCTGGATTGATCTCCGAAATAAAAATCGCGCCAGGAGGCGGTAGGATCTGTTTAATCAGTTCCCACGTTCTCCTGGCGCGACAGCGTACTTGATCTTCAGTTTTTATTTCTCTGCAAGATACTTGTTGATCTGCTCGAGTACCATATCCGGATTCATGCCGTGAACGTAGCATGCTTCTTCGAGGCTTTCCATCTGGGAAGCGGGGCATCCTACACAGTGCATTCCTGCCATCATCAGTACATTTGCAATTCCTATATCCATCTGAAGCATCTCACCAATCAGTGTCTGCTTTGTCACTACTGCTGACATTATTGTATCCTCCTGTCTGTTTTTGTAGTAAAGTATAGCCTAAACGATTTGAAAATGCAAGGGACTATTTCCCGATCTCTTTGATTAGGTTGATCATCTCGATTGCTCCGAGTGCGCAGTCGTAACCCTTATTGCCTGCTTTGGTGCCGGCGCGTTCAATTGCCTGTTCGATATTTTCGGTGGTGATGATGCCGAACATTACTGGGATATTGGACTTAAGGCTTACCTGTGCTACTCCCTTGCTGACCTCGTTGCATACATAGTCATAATGTGTGGTGGAGCCTCGGATTACGGTGCCTAGTGCGATTACGGCATCATATTTGCCGGAGTCTACCATCTTCTGGCAGATCAGCGGAATCTCAAATGCACCGGGAACCCAGGCAACATCGATATTATCTTCTTTTACGCCGTGGCGTACCAGGCCGTCTACTGCGCCGCCGAGAAGTTTGGATACGATAAATTCATTAAATCTGGAACAAACGATACCGATTTTCTCTTCTCCGCCTACTACTTTTCCTTCAAAAACATGTACTCCCATTGTATAATCCTCCTTGATTTATATTTAGTAATGAGTAATATGTCCCATTTTTATCTGTTTTGTCTTTAAATAAAACATATCGTCTTCGTTGGCTTCCATCACGATGGGAACGCGCTCGACGATCTCAATGCCGTAGCCGGACAGTCCGACAACTTTGGCGGGATTATTTGTCATCAAGCGAAGCTTTTTAATCCCTAAATCTGCCAGGATCTGTGCCCCGATTCCGTAATCTCTAAGATCTTCCGGGAAGCCGAGTGCCAGGTTGGCTTCGACGGTATCAAGTCCGGTATCCTGCAGCTGATATGCTTTGAGTTTATTGATCAGTCCGATTCCGCGGCCTTCCTGTCTCATATAGATCAGGGCGCCTCTTCCTTCTTTCTCGATCATGCGGATGGCTGCTCTGTACTGCTGGCCGCAGTCGCATCTTCTAGACCCAAGCGCATCGCCTGTCAGGCACTCTGAGTGAACGCGGCAAAGAACGGGTTCACCATCGGATATGTCGCCTTTGACGATGGCAACATGATGTTCTCCGTTTAATTTATTGACATAGCCGAGAATCCGGAAATGCCCGTAATGTGTCGGAAAATCTGCTTCTGCTTCCCGGCTTACGAAACTTTCAGTCTCTCTGCGGTACCGAATCAATTCTGCTACCGGAATGATACAGATTCCATGTTTTTTTGCAAATGTCATCAGCTCGGGCAATCTTGCAACCTCGCCTTCTTCATCGAGAATTCCGCAGCAAAGCCCCACCGGCCTGAATCCGGTCAGAACGGCTAAATCGACTGCTGCTTCTGTAAATCCTGTCCGTTTCATGACACCGCCTTTTCTGGCAATCTTCAAATAGACATGTCCCGGAGAACGAAAATCTTCTGGTTTTGCATCTTCCCTGCAGACAGCTAATGCTGTCTGGCACCGGTCTGCTGCCGAGATACCGTTTCCAACGGTTATCGCATCGACCGAGGCTTCGGGGACTTCCACATTTTTAAAGCTGCTTTTCCAAATGAGCTCGTTCTGTCCGATCTGCGCGGCAATCTCTTCCGTGATTCGCAAAGACAAAAGCCCTCTGGCGTGGGTGGACATAAAGTTCACCGCCTCAGGGGTCGCTTTTTCTCCGGCCATCATCAGGGCTCCTTCGGTGTCCTCTTCTTCATCTGCTGCCACGATGACCATCTTCCCCTCCCGGTAGGCTTCCATAGCCTCCTGCACGGTGTGAAACGTATAGTCCTTCATGAATGTGTTCCTCCTTTTATTTCAAGACTTGCTTGAGAAAATGCTTCCTCCTAAAACCCGTTTTCTGCCAGGAATTCCATGGTGATCCGTGACTCAGACGACGTTTCTTTTGCCTGTCCCGGCACCACGCCATAGGAGATCAGCTTTTCGATGTATTTACCTACCATATCATTTTCCAGATTAACGGTATCGCCCGGCTTTTTGTCAAGAAGCGTTGTGTGATACCCTGTGTGGGGAATGACAGATACTGCAAAACTTCCGGCATCCACCCGCGCCACTGTCAGACTGATACCGTCAATGGTGATGGAGCCTTTGTCAATAATGTATTTTAAGATCGAGGCGTCTGTGCCGACAACGATCCAGACTGCGTTGTCATCTTTCTCCATGGAAAGGATTCTGCCGGTTCCGTCGATATGGCCTGCCACAATATGCCCTCCAAAACGTCCGTCTGCTGCCATGGCACGTTCCAGGTTGACCTTGCTTCCGCCCTTCATCTCCCCGAGATTCGTCCTGTTAAGCGTCTCATGCATGACATCTACGCTGTAATTATGACTGGTCACTTTGGTCGCAGTCAGACAAACACCATTCAACGCAACGCTGTCTCCTTCTTTGAGATCGGACAGAACGGTCTTCGCCTTCACGGTGATCACTGCGGATTTCGCTCCTTTTCTTATGGATTCGATTTCCCCGACTTCTTCAATAATACCTGTAAACATGTTTTCTCCTATCTACTGCACATTTTCTTCTCATACCGGATCAAAACGTCTTCCCCGAGCATCCGGATATCCTGAACACTAAACATCCAGGCATCCGCAGCCTTTTCAAGGCCCTGTCCTTCAACCGGCGTCTTCGCATCGGCTCCTCCAAAGATCTTCGGCGCTATATAACAGTAAGCACAATCTGCCGCACCTGCGCGCAGGATACTCTCATTAAGCGTTCCTCCGCCTTCTACCAGGATCCCGTCGATCTTCTCCTTACCAAGAGCCTGCAGAAATGCCGGAATGCTGACATGCCCGTCTTCTTCTGGAAGCAGCAGTACTTTCACGCCAGCTTCTTCCAGTTTTTCTTTTTTTTCTGAAAGTCCAGGTGCATCAGCCACACAACCAATGATAACCGGGATTTCTCCTGCCGTCTTTACAAGGTTGGATGAAAGCGGCGTCCGCAGATGGCTGTCTGCCACAATACGCACAGGATTCCTTCCACCTTCGATTCTGCAGGTAAGCATCGGATCATCCGCCAGCACGGTACCGATTCCAACCATGATTCCTTTGTAATGATTCCTTAATTTCTGGACATGGGCTCTGGCTTCCTCCCCAGTCACCCATTTTGAATCTCCTGTGTGACAGGCGATCTTCCCGTCCATGGTCATGGCATATTTCAGGGCGATGTAAGGTAGCCCTGTTTTGATATAATGAAAAAAGACCGGATTTAAAGCATCACATTCTTCTTTTAGAAAATGTGTTGTCACCTTGATTCCTTTTTCTCTTAGCAGCTGATATCCTTTCCCGGATACGAGAGGGTTCGGATCATCAGATCCGACGATCACCTCTTTGATCCCCTCTTCGATCAATGCCAGTGTACAGGGCGGCTGTTTTCCATGATGAGCACATGGCTCAAGCGTCACATAAATGGTGCTGCCGGTCAGATCATGTCCTGCTTCCTTCGCATGCGCGATAGCATTACGCTCCGCATGAAGCTGCCCGTAACACTCATGATAACCTTCGCCAAGCACTACTCCGTCACGGACAATCACCGCTCCTACCAGAGGATTGGGATTCACCCGCCCGCTGCCCTTCTTCGCAAGCTCTATGGCTCTTCTCATATATTGTTCCTGTGGCATAATATATCTCCTGTAATGTCGTATAAGTCCGGATTGCTCTCGCTGCGCACTGGACTTATACAGTAAGAAGCCCCGGGATATGCACATGACAAATCCCGGGGCAATATGGTATCTTTAATGATTTCTTCTCACATCCAGACTGTACTGTCGGCTCCGGATTCTCACCGGATCATGCCTGTTCGGCTCGCGGGCTCGCGTTTTTCGCATACCGCCGGTCGGGAATCTCACCCTGCCCCGAAGAATCTCTCATCACCTTGCCTATTGTAACGCATTCATGTTAGTTATACAAGTCTTTTTTAAAAGTCATCAACCTCGTCGACGGATTCATCGAGGGAGTCATCATCCCAGATTACTGCGACGGCGGAGTAATTATCGGCATGTTCGGGTGCATTTTCACAGACGGTCCGAATCATGGTTCCTAGCCAGTCTCCGCATCCCTGGCTTTCGATGAGGTCTTGTTGCATCTGTTCTTCATCGATATACTCCCAGAAGCCGTCTGTGCAAAGCAGAAACGCCAGGTCTCCTGAATCCTGCATCCACTCGGAGATCTCATACTGCCTGCCGGTTTTCCATTCGGATCCCATGACTCGCATCAGGCGGTTTCTGGCATTATGATGTCTGATCTGTTCTTCGGGTATCTTTCCTTCTTCCGCCATTTTATGTGCAAGGCTGTGGTCGAGAGTTCGCCGGATCAGTTTCTGATCTTTGAAAAGATACAGTCTGGTATCACCAATATGAGCAAAACGATACCAGCCGTTTCGCACTTGTAGAAGTGTCAGTGTGCTTTTGAAGTCATTGGATCTGCCTTCTCTGTGCTGAAGATCCAGCAGTCTTCTCTGTCCTTCTTCGAAGCATCTTGCCAGGCATTCATC
>CACZNZ010000137.1 GCA_902782625.1 uncultured Lachnospiraceae bacterium
AGCCTTGATTAGCTTGAATTCGGGAATGCCATAAAGATTCTGCGCGAGAGCTTTGACATATCCGGCACCATATTCCTCAGGGAAAAAGTGTCCGCCGACGGTTGTGATATAGGTCAGACGCTTTGCCTTGCAGAGTCCGTTTGGTATCCCTTCCGGTGTGTAATAAAAGGTGATTCCCTGGACAGTGATCTGCTCAAGGTACTGTTTCAGAACAGCAGGAAAAGACAAGTCCCAGAAAGGCGCTGCAATCACGATTTCATCTGCCTGGGCAAATTGTCTTGCAAGATCAAAGAAAGGATTGCCGTAATCCTGACTGGCGATAAGACGGTCGCGGTTTTGAAGGAAGGCCTCATCGACTTTTGGGAATTCCATGGAAGAAAGGGTTATTTCCTCATAAGATTCTTTTCGTGCTGAAAGCAGGTAATCAGCCAGGATTTTTGTCCTGGATTCTTTCCGTACACATGCATTGATAAACAGAATCATGATTGTCCTCCTGTATGGTATAGTACTTTGATTATACCATGATTTTCCCTGGATAAAAACTGTGAATGCCATCACTTTTTTTCCGGGAAACTCCGTAATATGTGCAGGATTATATGATACAATGAGACTGCAATATATTGATTTTTTACCTCCCCATAGCCTATGAATAAACAAAAAAAGAACTACAACAAATTATCAGATGCCCAGAAAATCGATGCATTTGCCCAGATGCTGGCAGATGCGCAGCATGCTGTTTTTCTGGGCGGAGCAGGGGTCTCCACGGAAAGCGGGATTCCGGATTTCAGAAGCAAAAATGGCCTGTATCACAGAAAAAGAGGGCGATTTTCTAAATATCGTCCCGAGTATCTGCTTAGCTATGAATGTCTGAAAAAAGAGCCGGAGATCTTTTTTGACTATTACCGGAGTAATCTGGATGTCAGAAATGTGGAGCCAAACGCTGCGCATTTCAGTCTGGCTGAGCTGGAGCGGCAGGGAAGCCTAATCGGCGTGATCACACAGAATATCGATGGACTCCACCAGAAAGCCGGCAGCATCAATGTTCAGGAAATCCACGGAACAATCTGGGGAAACCACTGCATTTCCTGTGGGACGAGATACCCTGCATCTTATATATTTGAATCTCCGGAAAAAGTACCAGGATGTGAAAAATGCGGGAAAACAGTACGTCCCGATGTGACCCTGTATGGAGAATTTCTGCCGGAAAAAGCCTATCAAAATGCCATAAAAATGATCAGGGAAGCCGACCTCCTGATCATCGGAGGGACTTCCCTGGAAGTTGGTTCCGCCGCACAGCTTGCGCATATGTATCATGGGCAGAACTTGGTAATCATCAATAAAGGAAAGACGAAAATGACAGGAAAAGCAGACCTGGTCTTTCGCAAAAGTATTGGAGAGGTTCTGCAATCTGTCCTATCGTAATCAGTCTGATAAGATCCGGTTTATTTCAGCCAGCCGGATGCATGCTTGATTGCTTTATTCCATCCTTCCATAAGTTTTTCGCGCTCTTCTTTGGAAAGACGAGGCTCAAAACGTTTTTCACACTGCCATTTGGAAGCAACTTCTTCCATGTCTTTCCAGAAACCTGTCGCTACACCGGCCAGATATGCCACACCAAGGCAGGTGGTCTCTGTGATGACCGGGCGTTCTACCGGTACGCCGAGGATATCTGCCTGGAACTGAAGCAGGAAGTCATTCTGGGCTCCGCCGCCATCGGCACGGACAGACTGGATTTCAACGCCGGCATATTCAGCCATGGCATTGAAGGATTCCGCTACCTGATAAGCCATCGCTTCTATAGCGGCACGGCAAAGATGAGCTTTGGTAGTTCCTCTGGTGATACCGATAATAGTTCCTCTCGCATAAGGATCACTGCCATTTGGAAGGCCTGCAAAAGCAGGAACGAAGTATACGCCGCCATTATCTTCTACAGAATTGGCAAGCTCCTCAGCTTCTTTTGCATTGGTTACCACCCCTGCACCATCTCTGAGCCACTGGATCGCTGATCCGGATACATTGGCATAACCTTCGAGAGCGTAATGCTGCTTGTCGGTGATATCATTCGCAGTCTCAACGAAAAGACCAGTGGAAGCAGGGATGTTCTTCGGAAGGTTCTCCCCTGCATTGAGGACGATGAAGGAACCGGTTCCGTAGGTGTTCTTGATCATACCAGGCTTGATGCAGGCCTGACCGATAGCTGCGGCCGTCTGATCGCCGGCTGTAGCTGCGATAGGAACCTCATGTCCGAAAAATACATCCGGGTCTGTCTTTACAGAAAACTTGCCGGTGAGAACCAGGTCAGGAAGAATATTTCTCGGAATACCGAACTCTTCCAGCATTTCATCACAGTAATCAAGCTTTGTGATATCACCCATCAGCGTTCCGGCAGTGTTGGTAAAGTCCGAAACATGAGCTTTGCCGCCGGACAATTTCCAGATTAACCAGGTGTCGACCCATCCGTACAGGATATCGCCATCTTCGATCCCTTTCTTTACTTCAGGTATGTGCTCCATGATCCACTCGATCTTTGGAGCGGTACTGTTCGTCATAGGATTGCTTCCCACAATTCCGTACATGGAATCGCCGTATTTTTCAGTAAATGCAGTGACACGGTCTGCTGTTCTCATATCCTGCCATACAATAGAACGGCACACAGCTTTGCCGGTATTCTTATCCCAAAGAACGGTAGTCTCTCTCTGGTTGGTGATGCCGATGGCCACCAGATCATCAAAGGAGAGCCCACCCTCCTCCACGCATTGTTTGATCATGGCAATAGTCACATCATAGATTTCATTGGCATCATGCTCCACCCAGCCTGACTCCGGAAAATACTGTGTGAATTCCGAGTATGCATTAGAGAGCATGTTTGACTCGTGATCAAATGCGATAGCCCGAATTCCTGTGGTTCCTGCATCAATACCGATAATGAATTTTCCCATATTACAGCCTCCTTAATAAAATGTATTGGTTTATAATTATTTTTTATATACGATCCTGCCCTCTTTTACTGTCATAAGAACAGGAATATCTTTGATTTTTTCCGGTGCAGCACGGTAAGGACTTTCTGAAAGAATTACCAGATCCCCCAGTTTTCCTGCTTCGATCGTCCCTTTTTTCTTCTCTTCAAATGCACTGAAAGCACCATCAATGGTAAACATCCGAAGTGCCTGCCAGACGCTGATTCGATGTTCCGGATAAGGATGGTTGACAGCGGCATGGATACCAAGAAGAGAGTCGATCGGTGTCACGTTGGAATCAGAACCTCCTGCAAGAACAGCGCCGTAATCCAGGAATTTTTTGTTAGGATAGGCCTTTCGTTCCCTTTCTACGCCGGTACGGATCTGATAGACGCTTCCGGGACCGCCTCTTAAGTAGCTGAAGGAAGGCTGGGTGGAGATAATGATTTTATTCTTCACGGCCCGCTCGATATCGCGGTCATCACAGAAGCCGAAATGTTCGATACGGAATCTGGCATCTTCCCAGGGATAGAGGGCATAGGCCTCTTCGTAGCAGTCAATGACATGGCGGATTGCCTTTTGTCCAATCGCGTGGAAACCGCACTGCAGATGGTTCTTTAATGCCTTGCCAATCCATTCGGTCATAAATGGCTTATCCAGGTACATGATTCCGCAGGTGTCAGGGGCATCCGCATAGGGATCGTCAAAGGCCGCGGTTCTCGAACCAATCGATCCGTCAGACAGATTGTCAGTACCGACCCGGTCATAGTTTCTGGCGATGACCTGGTCAAGATCAAAGGTATCCCAGTAAATGACAAAGTCGACATCCGTTTTTCCCTTTAAAGATTCAAAAACATTGATATCATTATCAGAGAACATTTCCCCGCCCTCCATGGCGTGGATAGTTGTAATCCCCTTGGAGAGAGCCATTTTTTCCACATTGCGAATCGCAGTCTCCCGCTGGGCATCGGTCATGGAATCATTGAAATATCCTCTGACTATTTTATTGGCTTCCTCATGCATACGTCCGTTAGGTTTTCCGTCATCTCCCCGGCAAAGCCCTTTTTCCTCTCCGGTAAGGCCGATCTCATCATAGGCTGTCTGGTTCACAAGGGTATAATGAAGTCCCCTATCAAGAATATATACTCCTCTGTCAGGGAAAATGTCAGTAAGCTCCGAAAGCGTCGGCGGTCTCTTCTCCGAGAGTCTTGATTCGTCGAGACGCACGCCACAGACCCATCCGTCACTATGCCGTTTGCTTTCTTCCAAAAGAGCATCCAAAACCTCTTTTACACTGCCACAATCATAGAGATCAACCCCGAGCATGGCCATACCCGTTCCCATGACATGGGCATGGCAGTCATGCAGCCCCGGCAGAATGCAGGCGCCTTTCAGGTCCGTAATTTCAATGCCTTTTTCCTTAGCCAGAGCAGTTACTTCCCGGGTATCCCCGATAAAAGTGATCAATCCGTCTTCGATCAGAAGCCCCTCCGCTCTGGAAGTTTCATCGGTCATCGTGATAACTTCAGCGTTTATCCACGCACTGTTGCCCCCCATATTGAACCTCCTTCATAAAATCTGACATTTTTCATAAATCTGCCCTTATTATAGCACGCAATTCTCTATATTGGAGAAATAACCGTAAA
>CACZNZ010000138.1 GCA_902782625.1 uncultured Lachnospiraceae bacterium
CTCGTAATATCCGGCATCCAGCTCTGCGAAGCTAAATACACCGGGATTCTGAGAACTATCCGAAACTACAGCAGACTCGCCATTTGTCCCCCAACTCGAATCTGTGACCCATTCCCAACGAGGTGAGTCCCCATCATTCATCTTTTCCAGCTTTCTCTTTACCAGCTTGAACGAGGCTCCCTTCAGCCGGGAAGAACTATCCGGGATGGTATTATCATTCGGAATATTGTCTTTGTCCACCTTGTAAATTGAAATGTCAATCGGCGGTTTCTTCTGGTTGGTCATGGTCCACACATAGGTTTGTGTGGCCTCATCCAACTCCTTATCCCACTTCACGAGATAAGAGGTAGACTGGCCGTCCCATGTCCCTGTGGGACTCTGAGGCGTTGTCAGAGAATCAACCGTGTCTGACCCAATCTTATATTCTGTCATCTCGTACGTATAGATGTAAGAATTATGATCCGTGACATCCTGGTATACGTACAGCGGAAGATCCTCAATGCTGCCTTTCCAGGTCACTGTCTGGTCACCTATGGCGTGTCCCTGCACATTGGAGCCATTGGAGAAAACAGTCGGTAATCCGTTCGCCGCGCTGGTCGTGAGACTCATAGTGTACTCAAAAGTGGCTTCCGTAGGGATCGGTTTGTCGCTGTCCGGTGTCAAATATGCCTCACCATTCAGTACTTTATTGAACATCGTGTCCAAATCCCAGATAATGCCCTGAGGGCTGTACATTTCGCATGACCATGAATGATTAAGATCATTATTTCCCGGATTATTTATGAGGTTGACAGTTTCGCCGTAAACAGTAAGTTCTTTCCATACATCGTTTCCATCATAAATCGAGATCATAACCTCTTTAGCAGAATCCACGTTATCAATCGTAAACGTAGCCTCAGGATCATAGAAAGTTATGCCCGGTTTATTTGTATATGTTAATGTCCGGGGAGCTGTTCCGGATGTTACCGAAATGCCGGTTACCTGCACTGTGTGCTGGTCAGTAGGACTGCCGGTATTATTGCTGCCAAGATATTTAGGATCTATGGTAAACGAAGCACCTTCGGGAACATACACAACTGTTGTATGCGTTACTCGGCTACCCGAAGCATTAGCGTTTTTATCAACAAGGTTGACTGTAATCGGATACAGATTTTTGGTTTCGGTAACCCCATTGTATGTATATGTCGCCTGGGCCCTGTACTTCTTCTGTACCAGCCGGAACACTATGGAGTCATCCTTGTGCAGATCCGTATCCGTGTTACCCTTGTTGTCCTTCCATTCCTTCTGGACATCTACATTAGTCAGCTGATCCGTCGGATTTAACGGCTCGTTCGTGATGACGTAAATGTAATCGCCCTCCTGCAGGTCACTGGCAGTGATCCCGCTGTCGTTGGGGAGCTCCCCGCCGTCGATCGAATACATGTACCCGGAAACAGAGCTTTCCTCCGTGACATAGTAATCGTAGAACACTATGACCGGTGCTTCTTCACCCTGAGGCGTATACGTGCCGGCTTTGGGAAGCTTAATAACCGTTTCTATCCAGCTATTACTGCTGCCCAGTGTCCCCGTAAAGCCTTTCTCTGTTGTCAATCCGGGCACTATTGTGTTGGTCACTTCCTGCGCGGTAACATAATCGACGCGAATCTTTTCGCCCTCGTGATTGGGGTCGTCGATCATCCCATATACGGTTCGGTAGAGTTTGTACGTAATCGGATCGTGGTCAGTCGTTCCGTCGGCCCACACCTTACGCACTTTCACTTTTGTGGTGTTAATATTATTGGTAAAGGACGCCGTGGCGGTCTCATTACCCACGACCGTAATCTTTTTGTCGCTTTCAGCAACAACGCCATTCGTTACCGGTTTCTCTGAGTTATTTACCGAAAACTTAATCAGCACCGTTCCATTATCTGGCTCATCCTCCGTAATCGTATATTCACCGATACGTAAATTAGTTACTATGACCGTATTGGGGTTCCCATTTGTTATAGTAATGCTTACCTTACCGTCTTTTCCAATCCAGTTGTCGCCTACCTTACCTATCGCAGGTTTTCCATTTTTATCTGTTAGAGTGAAGAAGTACTCTCCGTCTGCCCAGTCCGCCCAGTCTGTTCCTGTAGCCGGAGCGCCATCTACCCTTACATTCTTTGTTATCTGCAAAGAGCCATCTATGACCTTGTTCGTATAAGTAATATTATTATCGGAGTTCTGGACAATATCACCACTGATAGTATAACCATCTTTCGATGACGGTTGATTAGATATAACACTTACCAGATTATACCCCTCTGTCTGAGTTTCAGTAATTGTATAATGCGTCCCAAGAGGAACATTCGCAATGCTCAACATCTCATTCTGATTAATCCACATATCCGCTTGGGCAGTGCGACCATCATTTGAAGCATCTGATCGGTTGCCTTTGATCGTAACAACCTTATCGTTCGTTCCATCATTAAATTTGATAACCTGTCCAGTGACATTATTCTGGTCAAAGGTTCCGCCCGGAACAAATTCTTCTGTCTCAGGATCAATGGTTCCTATTTCTGCGTCATACGGATTATCCAGTGTTCCGCTTTCCGTACAGATCTTCAGATGGCCATACTCATCCTTAAACGCATGATAGTAGTTAAAATCATCGTCATGATAGAAAAGGCCATTAATGGCATACCATGGTATATGATCCCCTTCAAACTCAGGTGACTGGTTTTCCAAAAGAATATGATAGCGGAATTTGGTATCATCTGTAGGTCTCGGACTGGTACCATCCCTGCCAACCACAACTTTATTAAGATGGATATAACCACGCAAAGTATTCTCGACTTTCAGAGAAGACACCTTATCCTCGTCTAAAGGCATTGAAGTCATCTTTTGTATGCCCGTAATCTTCCCTGTTCCATCCTTTGTGAAAGTGACGCTGTGCAGGACGTTGTCCACGAGCATGGGATGATAAACGGGTGAAGAAAAGTCAAATTCATAACCCATTTTAGGACTTTCTTCCAGCTTATAATCATGCCCGCTTTCCAGAATATAGTAGGTTTTATTATTATATATAAAGTGTGAATAATCATCATTCACATCATTCTCCCCCGGACCGAGAAGACCAATTTTCCTCATTTCTGTATCACTGAGCATCAGACCAGTAGCAATGGAAAAATCCATCGCCCAGCGTGTACCGACTTTATGCCATTTTCCGCCATACTGAGCATTAGGCTCGTCAGGGGCATCAAGCCAAACATAGTCGTCTTCTGTCTGATCCCACTCCGGCTGCCATCCGAGGGTTACATGCGTGTATTCTGTATTTGAGCCATCCTGATACACTCCGAAGCGAAGAGTATAGGGAATCCAGTTTTTGTCAGCATCCCTGTTCCCATAAAGAAGTTCCATAAGGACAGCCGGATTTCTATCCACATTCCACTGTTTTTCAATCTTTGAAGCAGTTGCAGTCAGTGGCATCGGATCTGGAGTTTCCGGATAAACCGTGAACCGGCCTTCATATTGAGGTGTAGTTGTCTCCGGCCCCAATGATTCCTCCGTCGCCTTATAGTATGTCACTTCCTGCATAGTATTTGTCAGAGCAGCATATGTATTATCATCATCAGAATCGGTAGGCCCGGGATAACACACAATATTAGGATATTGCGCGATGCCATGCGTATAATACAATACAGTCGTTCCATCCGCAGCATAAACCGTTTGCTGTGTGCCTTTGTTCCACGTCATTGTGCCGTTATTCAAATCCGCCACATAGTCATACGCCTTCTGATCAGGCCATACTACAAAGCTGATCTTATATGTCGCCCCATTCTCCATCATGCCCAGCGGGGACAGATCCCAGTTCAGATCTCCAACCTTGGTCCCTTCGTCAATGGACAATGTAGCGATGGGCATGTTATACGTTCCGGCATCATTTCCGGAATTAATGACGCATTGATACACAGACGCACTGGCGTCTGTTACAGTTATTGGCGTCGTAGCAGTTCCACCACCTTCAATCGGTGTGCCGCCGCTTATTTTTTTATAGGTAATAACGGCTACCGCAGCTCCCTGATATTCCGTTCCATTAACTTTAAAGGACTGTATGGAACCATCTGAATTTGTAACGACAGTATACGCTGGAGATGTTCCACCAGTCTTGCTGTATGTGATACTTCCCAGGTTACTGCCTACATTGACCTTCAGCGCGGTAGAAGTAGTATCTAGCGCAATGCCGTCCTGATAGTTTACGCCTGTGTGCGCGACATTTTTCTTTACTACCTGGAGCACTTTGTTCAATGCAGACACTAATTCATCCTGATCCTGAGCATAGGCAGAATGATCGGGCATATTCGAATTATACGCATAATTAACAACGTTAGTAATATATCCGTTCTGCTCGTCCTGATCCGAACCGAAGGAGAAAATACCGTACAGTTCTCTACCTCCATTCACGACTGCACGCGCTTCGTCTTTTGCTCCAAGTGAGCAGGCTCCACCGCTTACAAACATATTGCCGATATTGGAATGCCAATACTGCGACGGTGCGCCGTCTGTCATCAACAGTACATACGTAGGATTAGTGTTACCACTGGGCGGATTCAAGCTCATAGCCTTTTGCAAACCGTCAGCCCAGTTTGTTCCCGAATGGTAATTGAGGTTGCGAACCTTCGTCATGAAGGTATCTTTGTTACTCGTCCATTTGCTCGAATTGGAAAAAGTCTGCGGCTCATTGGCCATAAAATTAAAATCAATCAGTGCAAGCTGGATATCATCAGGATTTGCAACATCGGTGTACAAATCCGTAAGGAATGTATTCAGCGCCGATTGCGTTTGGACAGCGCGGCTGTCATTGTAATACTGGGTGTTTGAATTGAATGGATCGACTTTCGGCCATTCATAATATGTTTCGTTCCTTACTATATGCTTTACCGGATCTTTCGTTCTTCTGGTCATACTGCTAGACGTATCATAGACGACTATGATGTTGACGCCATTTTTCTTCACATTACCGGCAGCCTCGGTGGTCACTCCGAGTTCCATAGTATACGTGCCGTCGTTGTTCGAATTCAGCGTCTTTGACTTCCCAACCTCGCCCACTTGGAGGTCAGAGGAGCTGCTCCCCCCGCTCCCGGAGCTGCTTCCGGATACAGGAACCGGGCTATAGACCAGATAATAATCACGGGGATTAGCAGCATTGTCATCAACCGCCTCTGTATATTGCGAACCTCGCTGGGGCGGGTCAGTATAGTTGGTATCCCCAAAATTATCACCCATCCATTCGTAATGGAACCAATGATCATGATCACGTTTTGGCTCCGTTCCGGCGTTAAACCAATACCAACCCGCTTTATCTTCATTGCCATAGTACAACTTATACTGAAGCGTGCCATCCTGAAGCAATCTCAGCTCATTACCGATAATCGCATGCGGGAAATTGACATTAGTATGACCATCATCACTATAGGTGGTGTCATCTTTATCCTCATACGTGCTCTTATGCGTATTGCTCAGGGTGTATCCTGCCACCTTGAACTGGTTCAGGTCGATGACGCCTTCGCTGTCGATTACAAGCTTTTCCGGGTCAAGTTGCCAAAAACCGTTGACAATTTGAACAGGAGTGTCGTCCGCATAGGTGACCTCACCGGTAACAAATGACGTGCCGTTCTCTTTTACGAAATGGAGCTTGACCTGAGTAGAATCGTTGATTTGAGCATCCGTCACATTTATTACAAACTGATCTCCACTCCTCATGATTACCGTCAGCTTCTCTTTGTTCTCGAACGGCTGAACACTAATCAAAGCCCAATCTCCGGCTTCAACTGAACCACTGTTAATTTCTGCAATCTGCTCTTCTGTCAGTTCTGCACTATACTGACACTCCAGCCCATTTGCATCCTTCAATCCACCAACAGTACTCTCTTCTGTAGCCTTCCCAACCCACATCAGTTCCTGGTTTGAGAATTCAACTTTCAATACATCTGCGACAAAATCTCTGGTCTTGTCGCTGATCTGTACACCCGCCAAAGAAAGCACAGTCTGAGACTGTGAATCAGTATTCTCTGGTTTTTCACTTGGTATATCGTTACTCTGGGCTGGTTCATAGTATGCATCACTGTTGGATATACCCAGTACTTCTACGAGTTGCTGCAAAGTAACAAAACCGCCCCCCGGGATGCTGAAATCATACACTTTCCCGTCCACTTCCCAGTGGAAGTCCACAGTATAGAC
>CACZNZ010000139.1 GCA_902782625.1 uncultured Lachnospiraceae bacterium
ATAGTTATCTGTAATACAGTGACACGAAACGAGGATTTGATAATGAAGCAGATAAAGAAAAGGATCAAATGTATAGTTCTTGCCTGCGGAGTATTATTAGGGCTTTTTCCGTATCCGGCTCAGGCTGTGGAAGAATACGACCTCGTGATCTACGCAATCAATACCGAAACACAGCAGTTTGAGGAATGGCTTTCGGCTGCTGAACGCTCATGCGGCATCAGGATCGGATATGTAGCAGCACCGTCAGATACAGATACACGTCAGCAGAAATTCACTACGGTTTTGTCAGCAGGAGATTCGGCCATAGACATTTTATATTCAAATGACGAAATGATCTCCACCGTAAAAGACACAGGCTGGTTGGTGGATCTTAGCGGCTTAGTGATGACAGAAGATATTCTGCCGTTTTTTGATCAGGTATATATTCACGAGATGATCACTTCTGCTGACGGACAGATCATAGCCGTGCCAAGTTACAAAGGCGCCTTTTCTTTGTGGATCAATCAACAGATTCTTGACAAAGTGGGAATGAGCGGCATCGATGATCTCGATGACTTTGAACAGTTCTGCAGATTGTGCAAAGAGCAGGGTATTTACGGATATGGCGGTGCCTGGGAAAAAACCTACGTTTTCAACGAACTGATGCAGTTTGTCGGGATGTTCGGAGGAGACTATCTGGATTGGACAAACCCGGCGAACCGGAGAGCTCTGGAATTCATGAAGAAAATGGTAGACGAAGACTGGACGCCGATCGACCAGGTTGCAGACAAATATGAACAGAGAGATCAGAAATTCCTGGACGGCAGATATGGCATGGGTTTTGGCTGGGGAACCGGTACAGACTTTGAAAAGGCGGGAATGCTTGGGAATGATGCAATCCACATGACGAATACGCCGTTGTTTGAGAAGAGAATTGTACTGGTTGATTCCTGGTGCTATGTACTGAATGCTGCTTCAAAGCATCAGGATGCTGCAGTTAAGTTTCTGAAGTGGGAGGCTTCCCAGGAAGGTGAAACATATGAATATGAGTGCTTTGGCCGGTATCCGGCCAGAAGTGATGTGGCGCGGGATTTGATCGATGAAGATGATATGGTTCGGCAGACATACGCCAATTATGAGGAGCGCTATGATATCCACGGGCGAAAGATGCTGCCGGAGACACTGGATTTTATCTCTGTGATCGGTGCTTTGTTCCAGAAGTATATCTTTGATGTAATTACTGTTGAAGAATTCTGCAAATCCGCACAGGAAGCAATTGAAGCAAGGCAGTGACTGTTTGTGCTTTGAAAAATGGCATGAACAGCAGTTCATCAAACAGTTTGGAACCTGAAATATGTATCAGGTTTTGGGGAGCATAGCTGAAGGCCATACCGCGGAAGTGTCGTCAGCAAAGCTGCCTTTCAGAACTTGAAACCGATTGTTTCAGGGGAAAATACAGCAGCTTGAAAAGTTAATAAAATTCACACTACAAAAGGAGGCAGATGATGAAGAAATTTTTAGGTTCCTTACTTATTGTCGGCATGGCCATTTCCATGTTAACAGGCATGACCGTACATGCTGATGATTATGATCTGACATTTTATTGCATTGATACGACAGATCCCGATTTTGACACATGGCTCCAACTAGTAGAAGAGGGCACCGGATTAAAGATTAATGTCATTGCAGCCCCGACAGATTCTGATACCCGTCAGCAGAAAGTTACCACAATCCTTTCCACAGGAGATACTTCTGTTGATGTCCTGTTTGTAAATGATGAAATGATTTCTTCCTTTAAGAATACCGGATGGCTTGAACCGCTTCAGGATACTGTCCTGACTGAGGATATCAGAGGCGAATATGCACAGGGTTATCTGGAACACATGGTAACCAGCTACGACGGCAATGTTGTTGCACTTCCAAGCTATACAGGATACCTTGCTTTCTGGGTAAACCAGAAGTTCCTGGATGAAGCCGGTATCGATGAGATCGTAACGGCTGATGATTTCACCAAATATCTGGAAGCTGTTTCCAAAGATGGAAAATATGGTTACGGCGGTTCCTGGGAAAAAACCTATGTGTTCAACGAGATCGGAAGTTTTGTAAACATGTTCGGCGGAGATTATTTTGACTGGACACAACCGGGAAATAAAGCAGCTATGCAGTTCCTTCATGATATGGCTGCAAATGGATATACTCCGATCGACCAG
>CACZNZ010000140.1 GCA_902782625.1 uncultured Lachnospiraceae bacterium
AGCCGGGACAATCTTGGCTGAGTCATACATATCCGACAGGACGGCAAGTCTCGGGTCGGGTACGGCAACGATCCCGATATTGGGGTCTATGGTACAGAAAGGATAGTTCGCCGATTCTGCACCGGCTTTGGTCAGCGAATTAAACAATGTGCTTTTTCCCACGTTGGGGAGTCCTACGATTCCTAACTTCATTTATCTGTATTCTCCTTTAAATTGGTTTGCATATGATCCTGACACGATTTCTAATTATATCACGACTGTTCCTCTGGCTCAATCATTTTTGAAAAAATATGACTGTCCGTGTTTTACTTTCTATTCGGAATGTGGTATGATTGTAACACTCAAAAAGACAGGGAGTACATTTTTTATGAAGTACAGCGATATTCGTTTTCCGAATCTGGGAGTCGTTCTCCCCCATGTTGGCAGATCAATCACGATTGGCAGATTTCAGATTATGTATTACGGCATCATCATTGCCGCAGGGTTTTTTCTGGGACTTCTGGTGGCGAGGATGGAGGCTAAGAGGACGGGTCAGAATCCGGAACTCTACGTAGACTATCTGCTTTGGATGATGATTCCGGCAATTCTGGGAGCAAGAGCATATTATGTCTTGTTTTCCTGGGATTATTACAGCAGATATCCGGCAGAGATCATCAATATAAGGCATGGAGGACTGGGAATCGCAGGTGGTATTCTGGCAGGTGTTCTTGTTCTTGCGGTTTTCTGCAAAAAGAGAAATGTAAGTATGGCACTGATGCTTGATACACTTACTCCGGGCCTTTTGGTGGGGCAGATCCTCGGCAGATGGGGCAATTTTTTCAACCGGGAAGCCTTTGGCCGTTATACGGAAAAGCTTTTTGCCATGCAGATTCCGCTGGATTATTTTAAAGAAAACGGAAGGCTGTCGGAACTGGAAGGAACGGGAATTCTCGACCATCTGAAGACTCTGACGGTAGGGGGACAGAATCTCTCTTACATTCAGGTGCATCCGACATTCCTATATGAAGGAATGTGGAATCTGGCACTTTTGCTCCTCATCCTGCTATTCTTCCGGTATCGTAAAAAGTTCGACGGGGAGATTTTCTGTATCTATCTGATGGGCTATGGCTTTGGAAGATTCTTTATTGAGGGCCTGCGGGTCGATCAGCTCCAGATTGGAAACACCCATATTGCAGCGACACAGGTATTATGTGTTCTGGCATTTTTTGCCAGTTTACTGGTCCTGGTCAGGGGAAGACGAAAGGGAAAACTTGCCAATTAGAAGGGACTGTGCTATAATGCGTTCAGTTTTGAAAGCACAGCTGGAGGTAACTTATGAAACGGTTTTGGAAAGATTTAACCGGGCATTATCGCTATGCGATTTATGCGGCGAAATCTGAATTGAAATCAGAGGTTGCTGACTCCTACCTGAACTGGATCTGGTGGGTATTGCAGCCATTTTGCTTTATGTTGATCTATGCATTTATCTTCGGAACGGTTTTTAATGCCCGCGAGCAGTATTTTGCACTGTTTATCTTTATCGGTATTACTTTCTGGGATTTTTTCAGCAGGAGTATTAAGCAGAGTGTTAAGATTCTTCGTGCAAATAAATCGATTGTTACCAAAGTTTATCTGCCCAAGTTTGTCCTGCTGATTTCGAGGATGCTTTTTAATGGGTATAAGATGTTGTTTTCTTTCGTGGTAATCGTTATCATGATTATCTACTTCAGGGTTCCATTCAATCCGCACATTGTTTATATTATTCCGATATTTGCGGTTGAGGTGGCTCTTACATTTGCCCTGATGACTTTCCTTATGCATTACGGGGTATTTATCAGAGACCTTGAGAATGTTACCACGATTGTTTTGAGGATGGTTTTTTATCTGACAGGTATCTTTTTTAATATTGAAAAGAGACTTCCCAAGCAGTATGTTGGGGCTTTGATGAAAGGTAATCCCATGGCGCTGATCATCAGTAGCATGAGGAAATGTATCCTGTATGGACAAAGACCTGATTTTAAATGGCTTTTTATCTGGTTTGTGATCAGTATTGTCATTGCTGCTGTCGGCGTACGAAAGATTTACAAGAATGAGAATAGTTACGTGAAGGTGATCTGATGGACGAAATTATGGATATGGAAATGGATATAGATACCAATACGGAAGAAAAGGCACACGATCCGGAGGTTAAGCCGTATCATTCAGGGAAAAGTGCAATCAGTGTCAGAAATGTCTGCATTGATTATCGAAGCCTGCATTCTGCTTCGATCAAGTCTACCTTGCTCAGCAGTTCTAAAGAGAAGTCTTCGGTATTTCACGCTGTGAAGAATGTTTCCTTTGAAGTGCCGGAAGGAGAGATTCTCGGGATTACCGGCAAAAACGGCAGCGGTAAATCCACGATGCTTCGCGCGATTGCCGGGATATTTTCCGCGGATAGTGGAGAGATTGATCTGCATGGACACAGTATCTCCCTGCTTTCGATTGGTGTCGGTTTTAAGGCGGAGCTTAGCGGAAGAGAGAATATCATTCTGTCCGGAATGCTGTTGGGATTTACACATGCCCAGATTATGGAAAAGATGGACGAGATTATAGATTTTTCAGGTATTGAAGATTTTATCGATAAACCCGTCCGGACTTATTCAAGCGGAATGTATTCCAAGCTTGCTTTTTCTATCACTGCCATTCTTGAGACAGAGATCATGTTGATCGATGAGGTCCTCAGTGTCGGTGACCAGAAGTTCCGTAAAAAAAGCTATAACAAGATGAAAGAATTGATTTCCAAACGTGATCGTACAGTAGTGATTGTCTCACACAGTTTGTCGACGTTACGAGACTTGTGTGACCGACTGATCTGGCTCCATGACGGGGAGATTGTTATGTACGATACGCCGGAAGTGGTTCTTCCGATCTATCAGGATTTCATGAGATAATCGATATCATGATGATAAATGTGAGAGCATACCTAATTGGCAGGTATGCTCTTTTTTTTGCGTTTGCCCCTTGCATAAACCGTTCTGATGAGATACAATAGACGATAAAGGGAGATTTGTGGTGATTTAGGTCATTTTGTAGCATCAAAGTGGGTAGAAAGAGGGTGAAAGGTGTGTTCCAAGGCGAGTTTCAACATGGGCTCGATGCAAAAGGAAGAGTGATTCTTCCCGCAAAAATCCGTGAAGAACTGGGCGCACATTTTGTCCTGACGAAGGGGCTTGATGGCTGCCTGTATATTTTTACGCCCGATTCATGGAGAGAATTCTCTGCGAAACTTCAGGAGCTGCCAACTTCTTCGCCACAGACTAGAAGACTGTTGAGACATTTTATCGGTAGTGCCGTTGAATGTGAGACGGATAAACAGGGAAGATTCCTTATTCCACCTGTGCTGCGGTCCTTTGCAGGCATCAACAAGGAAGCGACAATCCTGGGTGTCACAAGCAAGATCGAGGTTTGGGCAACAGAGAAATATGATTCCTATCAGAATGAAGGAGAGGAGTCTATCGAAGATATTGCAGGAAGTCTGGTGTTCTGATGGGGAAATTAGAATTCGCGCATAAGTCCATCATGGTCGAGGAGGTCCTTACGAATCTTGCCATCAGAGAAAGCGGGATCTATGTGGACGGAACCCTCGGTGGAGGAGGACATTCTCTTGAGATTGTCAAATGTCTGGGTAAGGACGGAAGACTGATTGG
>CACZNZ010000141.1 GCA_902782625.1 uncultured Lachnospiraceae bacterium
ATTCAGCTGTTCTGCCAGTCTGGCGCCGCCGCGGGTGTGGTGTACGACCTCTGCACCGGTGAGTTCTGCCAGCATGGCAGGCATATCATTGGCAAATGTAAAGCTGTTGCCCAGCATCAAAATACGCATGGTTCCCTCCCAATCATCACCGTATATCTCTCTCTATTTCCTCGATTACCATGACGTCTGCCGGCAGCCAGTCTACCTGTCTTAAATGATTGACAGGAAGCCATTTGGATGCCTCATGTTCCAGGAGTGTCAGATCCCCTTCTTCGACATGGCACCAGAAACAATCCATCGTGAGGTGAAATTCCGGATAATCATAATCTACCGTGATCAGAAACTCATCTACGGCAATCGTGGCACCCAGTTCCTCCTGAATCTCCCGGACTAAAGCATCCTGCGGACTCTCTCCTGTCTCGATCTTGCCACCTGGAAATTCCCACCAGTCTTTATAATTGCCATATCCTCTCTGCGTCGCAAAAACCATATCCCCTTTACGGATCACAGCTGCCACAACATTGATCTTCTTATGAACCATCCGGTCTCCTTTTCTATCTGTCTGGATAAAAAACTCATTATCTATTCTATAAAATCTATGCTATACTACTGTTATTAATCGGAGGTGTTTTTATGTTATCTTATATCTGGCCAATCGCCCTCCTGGTAGTATCCAATACCGTCTATCAGATCTGTGCGAAGTCTGTACCCAAAGATATGAATCCTATTGCTTCACTGGTCGCTACCTATCTGGTCGCCGCTGCCGCCAGTGTTATCCTTTACTATGCTCTTGGTTCCAGGGGAAACATCCTGAAAGAATACGAAAAGGTAAACTGGGCTCCCTTTGTGCTTGGCATCGTGATCGTCGGACTGGAAGCCGGGTGGATCTATGCCTATAAAGCAGGATGGCAGGTCAGCATGGGGTTCATCGTACAGAGTGCTTTCCTTGCGATCGTCCTCTTATTCGTCGGTTTTTTCTTTTTCCACGAAGCACTGACATGGAATAAAGTGCTTGGCGTAATCATCTGTATGATCGGCCTGATCTTCATCAATTACAAATAACGACTTTCCGCTGTCTGGCTGCACTACAGCTCCAGTCTCATGCAGATCAGTTCCTGATACCCGCAAATACGCGATTTGAACCCTCTGGGATTTCTGCCGAATTCCACAAATCCGGCTTTCTCATACATGGCGATCGCCCGACTGTTCTCAGCGATTACCTCTAATTCGAGCTGCTCATATCCGGCCTTCCGCGCACATTCTATACAGGCTTCCATAAGCGCCCTGCCGATGCCACGATGCCAGTATGCCCGGTCTATGCTGATCCCGAAATCCGCCCTGTGTCTGACTTTATCCTTGCTCCCCAAGGCACTGATTCCTGACAGACCGACAACAGCCCCATCGACCTCAGCAAGAATCTGGACCTCGTGGGCGCTTTCTGTTTTATTCTGCAGAAAATCACTTTCCTGTTCCGCTGTGATGTCTGATTCATCCGGATAGGAAAGAAGATTATCTGTCTGTTCATGTGTCAGAATATAGTTCGCAAGAACTGCTGCCCCATCTTTCCCTGTTGCATTCCGCAAAATACATATTTGTCCGTCATTGATTGGTAATGTCTTATAATATTCCAATGTCGCAGCCCTCCTGATCGTGGCCATATTTCCACATAATCATGTTACAAACAGTATACTTGAAAATGTGCACCCTGTCAATTTTATGGTGTCGCTTCCTGCCGACATTCAGATTCCGTAATGATCCTGCTTTTCACTGTAATTGACAGTATTTTTTACCGATAGTATAATGCTCTAAAAGGGAGAAACAGAAGTCACCGAGTGAGGTATCTTATGCATATTTCTATGAAAAAAACACTGCTGCTTTTTGCAATGATCCTTGGAGGATTCGTTTTTCAGGCAAGTGCTGTGCGTGCATCGGACACATGGCCGGAAACTCTGCCAAACAATGGTATTCCGGCTCTTGTTCTCAGTATCGATGAAACAGAATTTCAGAAGGTTCTTGACAGTAAAGATCATTCTTATAGCTCTGACGGGGGTTCGATCAGGCTTTTCGTTCCTGACGGATACCGCAGCGAATATACAGGTGAGCAGTTAAACAGTATGCCAAATCTGGAGCTGGATTATATACGCGGCCGGGGAAACTCTACCTGGCGTTTAGATAAAAAACCTTTTAAATTCAAACTTTCTAAAAATATTCCAAAGAAAAACCGAAATCTTCTGGGTATGGGTTCGAACAGACACTGGGTGCTGCTTGCGAATGCCTATGATGACAGTCTTCTCAAAAACCGTCTTGTTGGGTATATGGGAAAAGAACTGGGCCTAGATTACACACCGAAGTATGTTCCGGTTGATTTCTACGTCAATGGTCAGTACTGGGGAAATTATCTGCTGGCACAGCAAGTCAGAATCGGTGAAACAAGAGTTGATATCGATGAACTTGGTCCAGAAGACATAAACGGGCTTGATATCACCGGAGGATACCTGCTCTCTATGGAGCCTGACAAGGATGATCCAGAAGAAAATGTGATCAAAACCAGCAGGAATGTGAATTTCCTGGTGGAATCACCTTCTTTTGCGCCGGAAGAAGGTGAGGATCCAAGCGATATAGCACCTGCTGAACAGTATGCTTATATATCCGGTTTCCTGCAGGAACTGGAGGATGCCATATTCAGCGATGACAGCACCGATGATACCGGCAGTACCTGTTCATCGTACATGGACCTGCGCTCTGCCGCCAGGTACTGGTGGGTACAGGAATTTACCCGAAATATCGATGCCTTTCGGACAACGAGCACTTATCTCTACAAAAAACGTGATACTGATGATACAGCGGAAGGGAAAGGAAAGCTTTACTGGGGCCCTCTCTGGGATTTTGATTGTTGCTGTTTGAGGGGCCGGGAGCGCGGTTTCACCGAAGAAATGAAGTGGCTGGACTGGCTTCGCTTATATGACGATGAATACCAGCAGGAATTAATTGCCGGATGGAATGACTATGATAGAATTCTGAAAGATATTACAGAAGAAAACGGTGTGCTGGACCGGTATGCGGAAGAGATCCGAACTTCCTGGAAAGCAAACTATATTTTGTGGAATAAGGCAGCCGTACCGGAAGAATCTGAAGAAAAATTTGAGAAAGCAATTACCAGTCTGAAATCCTTCCTCAACAAACGTCGTGCCTGGATCAAAGCACATCTGGAAGAGGTCTGTGTTGGATATATCAACCCCGATCAAACACCGGAGCCGCGAATCCCGTTGATTCCGCAGACTCCGGAAACCACGGTCAGTATCACAGACGCAGAGAAATCCAGTCCTGTCACAAAGGCTGTAAACCCTCTGAAGATCAAAGGAAAGACGGTCAAAGTCAGCTATGCCAAAGTAAAGAAGAAAACGTTGAAACTGAAAGCTTCCAGACTGATCCGTTTCATCAGAAAAGGGCAAGGAAAAAAATCTTACCGTATTGTCAAAGTAACCGGGAAGAAATACAGGAAATTCTTTACGCTGAATCATAAGACCGGAAAACTGAAGATCAAGAAGGGGCTGCCAAAAGGCAGATATAAGATCAAAGTGAAAGTCAGGGTTTCAGGCAATGCCAAATACAAGGCAACCGCAAAGACGGTAATCATTATCGTGCAAGTAAAAAAATGAAAGGGGGAAGGTTCTGTGGAAATCAACATAGCTATAGGAAGGATAATCGCAAACCGCAGAAAAGAAATGGGTCTGACACAGGAAATGCTCGCAGAAAAACTTGCTTTAAGTGTAGAGACTATCTGCTATTGGGAGAACGGGTGGGATCTTCCTGCCATCGAAAACATCCACTTACTCGCACAACATTTGAAAATGAGTCCTGATGCTTTGATTGGTGACGACAGCAATGACTATGAATGGGAAATCCGGGATCAGCTCTTTTCAGAAGAGCATATGTTTACCCGGCTGAAAACCATCGCCGAGATCAGTGCGTTAAAAGAGACTTACAAAGCTCTGTACTATATGCGGGAGCAACACCAGGGACAATACCGAAAAAAGCAGAAATACACTGACACAAAAATTCCTTATATCATTCATCCTCTTATGATGGCCTGCCATGCCCAGTCAATGGGTCTTATGGATGATGAACTCCTCGCCGTTATCCTTTTACACGATGTCTGTGAAGACTGTGGGGTCGCTCCTTATGACCTGCCCTTTTCAGAAAATGTACGGGAAGCGGTAGATCTTCTTACGAAAAAACCGGACAACGCTCTGTCAAAGGCAGAAAACAACGCGATTTATTATGGAGCCCTGGAAAAGAACCGTCTGGCCGCAATGACGAAAGTTCTCGACCGATGCAATAATATTTCAACCATGGTTCAGTGCTTTGGCGACAGAAAACTGGCAGAATATATCAATGAAACGGAAACCTATGTATTTCCGGTTCTTACGAAAATCAAACAGACGTGGCCTGAATATAATAACGCTGTCTTCCTGATGAAGTACCATATGCTGAGCGTTCTGGAGGGCCTGAAAATAATGCTTTCCGAGAAAAGCTGAACACGAATCATAAAAAGGAGGAATCCATACAG
>CACZNZ010000142.1 GCA_902782625.1 uncultured Lachnospiraceae bacterium
AATCATAGAGGATCTTGGCTTTCTTTTCGTTGTATTCCTTCATTGCCTCAAGTCCGCCACGTTTCTTAAGCCATTTGAACACTTTACCGCAAATGTAGATTCCGTAGCAAGGCGGTGTGTTATAGAGAGAATCTTTATCTGCCTGAGTCTTGTATTTGAGCATCGTCGGTGTGCCTTCCATGACATCATCACGAATCAGATCTTCCCTGATGATCACAATGCAGACACCTGCCGGTCCGACATTCTTCTGAACTCCGCCGTAGATCAGGCCATACTTCTCTACATCATGAGGCTCTGCAAGGAAGCAGGAAGATACATCTGCTACCAGTGTCTTTCCTTTTGTATTCGGAAGCTCTTTGAATTTGGTACCGTAAATCGTATTATTCTCGCAGATATATACATAATCAGCATCCTCATCGATCGGAAGGTCCGAACAATCAGGAATATAGGAAAATGTCTTGTCTTCAGACGAAGCAATTTTAACAGCTTTTCCATAACGCGCTGCTTCTTGATAAGCTTTCTTAGCCCATTGTCCCGTAATGATGAAATCAGCAACACCGTTCTTCATCAGATTCATAGGAATTGCTGTAAACTGTGTAGAAGCTCCGCCCTGAAGGAAAAGAACCTTATAATTATCCGGCATATTCATAAGATCCCGGAGATCCTTCTCTGCTTCTTTGATGATATCATCAAAGTATTTGGATCGATGACTCATCTCCATAACCGACATTCCGCTTCCTTTATAGTCAAGCATCTCTGCTGCAGCTTCCTTCAGTACCTCTTCCGGAAGAACAGCAGGTCCTGCTGAAAAATTATATACTCTTCCCATGACATTGTCCTCCTTGATTCTATATGTTTGACAAACTAATAACAATTATAACCGTTCTTTTTGACGGTGACAATCGTATAATTAAACAAAAATTGCAAAAAAAATGAGCGTTTCCTTCACCAATTGACGAAAACGCTCAACCTTCCTATTTAAATAACGGGGTACTGAAATATCTTTCCATTCGATCCGGCAGAATTGTCGCGATCACTTTATCCTTACCGTATTTTTCTGCCATCTTTTTTGCAGCCCAGATATTGGCCCCGGATGAAGTCCCGCACATCAGCCCCTGCACAGCGGCAAGCTCTCTGGTGGTATTCATGGCATCCTCATCTGATACCGTAACAACCTCATCGATCAGCGAAGTGTCAAGTACTGCCGGGATAAATCCGTCTCCGATTCCCTGAATCTGATGAAGCCCCGGCTCATCTCCAAGAAGTGCCGATACATTTTTCGGTTCTACCGCACAGACGATAAGGTCCGGATTCTTTTCTTTCAGGAATTTGCTGGTTCCCTGAAGGGTTCCGCCACTGCCCAGGCCCGATACAAATACATCGACTTTACCGTCAAGCTGTTCATAGATCTCTGGTCCTGTCTGCAGATAGTGGATCTCCGGATTGTGGGGATTCTCAAACTGCTGCGGCATAAAGAATTCATCAGACTGATTCAGGATCCTGTTCGCTTCCTGCACACAGCCATCCAGACTCAAATGTGCCGGCGTAAGCACGAGTTCTGCTCCAAGAGCCTGGATAATCTCTTTACGTTCTTCACTCATATTCTCAGGCATAACGATGATCACGCGATATCCCATGCGCACACCGCAAAGAGCCAGACCGATTCCCGTATTACCGGAGGTAGGCTCCACGATCGTCATTCCTTTTTTCAGTTTCCCTTCTTTTTCTGCGGCTTCTATCATATTCTTTGCAACACGGTCCTTAATGCTTCCACCCAGATTAAGGAACTCTGCCTTTGCATATATCTTGGATCCGGTCGTAGGCTGCAGGCTTACAAGAGGCGTATTCCCGATGAGATCCAATACATTTTCCACTACTTTTTTCATAATGACTGCTTCTCCTTATCACAAAATTGGAACTTCAAAATTATATCACACTAAGCTTTTATTTACAAATCTGATAATACGCATTAAAATACTTAATGATAAAGGAGGAGCATATTATGCGTATCTGGTGTAAATTAATCAAAGACAATCATATCCTCCGGGATGCCGTCATGGAAAACCATGACATCTCAACATCAAGAACCGGCAAAGTCTATGATTGCCTTGAAAAAGCATGTTATGAATTTGATCTGGAAAAACCGTTCTGGCTTGAGAAGAACAAACAGGATTTCATCCGCCATGCCAGAACACGTTTTACCAAAGATAATTTTATTGAGGAAATCCCGTTCGATTATCTTGAATTCCAGGTTATTGAAGAAGACTGATCTGGTGCTTATGCACCCATCTTCATAAACATCGCAGCAAGAAGCTTGATGGTATGAATGATCGCCTGTTCTTCAAATTTCTCATAGTCGACAAGTGCATTGTCATTGGCCTTGTCAGAGATTGCACGGATAATCACAAACGGTACTTTGTTAAGCGTTGCCACCTGTGCCATCGCTGCCCCTTCCATCTCTGTACAGTAGCCGTCAAAATCTTCCACCAGCTTAGCCTTGACACTGTCATCCGAGATAAATTTATCTCCGGAAAGCACTCTTCCTACAAAACAGCCAATCTCCGGATTGACAATTGCGCATGCTTCCTTTGCCATATCAATAAGTTCCGGATCCGCAGCGAATCCGACCTGTTTCATGCCGGGGATTTCTCCCTTGGCATATCCCCACTGGGTCGCATCCACATCATGGTGTACCGCATCGGAAGAAATCACAATATCTCCTACATTGACATCTTTATACAATCCGCCTGCAATTCCTGTATTAATCAGCATATCTACTTCATATACGTTGACAAGGATCTGCGTACAGGCAGCCATATTCACCTTACAAACACCGCTTTGTACGACAACGGCATCCTGATCCCAGAGTTTTCCGCGATAAAAGGTCATGGATGCTATGGTCTTAACCTCTGCATCTTCCATCTGCTTAATGAGCGCAGCCACTTCTCCTTCCATCGCACCGATGATTCCTATACATACCATATTGATTATCCTCCATATTCATTTAAAACGACAAGGACAGTATATCATACTCTTCAATATTTTTCTCTATCTATTTCAAAGAAAAAATGCTATGATGATAATTAGCGAAGAAGTATGGAGGGAATCAATTATGAAGCGTATCATCTTAACCGGCGGAGGAACTGCCGGACATGTGACCCCGAATATGGCCCTGATCCCGGAACTGAAAAAGGCAGGGTATGACATTCATTATATCGGATCGCACAACGGAATTGAAAGCAAGCTGATCCCTGAGATGGGCATTCCATATTACGGAATTTCCTCGGGAAAGCTTCGACGTTATTTTGATATCAAGAATTTCTCGGATCCTTTCCGTGTATTAAAGGGATATACCGATGCTTCCCGTCTTATCAAATCATTGAAACCGGATATCGTCTTTTCCAAAGGCGGGTTCGTCAGCGTGCCG
>CACZNZ010000143.1 GCA_902782625.1 uncultured Lachnospiraceae bacterium
ATATGAAAATTTAATCTAAACAAAAACCAGGAAGAAGGTTCATTTTCCAGTGCTGTTTCTATTACTTGTACAGACGGACACAAATACAGCCAGGAACCGCTTCCTGGTTTTTTGTGTGGAATTCTCTTGTATTTTTTTTGCATAAGATGTAAAATAATTGTTTAGTGATAAAAGGGACAAGATTTCAGAAAGGATGAAGTTTAGATGACAAAGATAGATATTATCTCCGGTTTCTTAGGAGCCGGAAAGACAACATTGATCAAAAAACTGATTGAAGAGGCATTAAAAGGACAGAAAATCGTTTTGATTGAGAATGAGTTCGGTGAGATCGGTATTGACGGAGGCTTCCTCAAAGAAGCAGGGATCCAGATTAATGAGATGAACTCTGGCTGTATCTGTTGTTCGCTGGTGGGAGATTTCCATACAGCCCTAAAAGAAGTTCTTGACCGTTACAGCCCTGACAGAATTCTGATCGAGCCATCAGGAGTTGGCAAACTTTCTGATGTCATTAAAGCGGTGCAGGATGTGGTAGACGGTGAAAATGTTGTTCTCGGAAGCTATGTTACAGTTGCAGATGCCCAGAGAGCAAAAATGTATCTGAAAAACTTTGGAGAATTCTACAAGAATCAGGTTGAATATGCCAGCGCCATCTTTTTAAGCCGCACACAGAATGTGAAGCAGGAACGACTTGACCAGACAGTAGAATTGATCCGCAGCATCAATGACAAGTCTCCTATCGTTACGACACCATGGGATGAATTGACCGGCGCACAGCTTCTTGAGGTGATGGAAGGAAAGAATGATTTCGAAGAGGAGATGCTTGCGGCGGCGGTTGCCGAGGCAAAAGAACATGAGCACCACCATCACCATGACCATGATCACGACCATGACCACCATGATCACGACCATGACCACCATGATCATCATCAGCATGATCACGATCACCACGACCATGATCACCATGATCACCATGATCACGATCATCACGACCATGACCATCATCACCATCATCATGGGCATGATCATCATGCCGATGAGATATTCGACAGCTGGGGCGTAGAAACACCTAAGAAGTTCACCGAAGAAAGAATCAGTGAAATCCTTGCGGAACTGGCGAAAGAAGATTCTGATGAATATGGCATGGTGCTTCGGGCGAAGGGAATTGTCCCTGATCTGTCCGGGAAGTGGATTCATTTTGATCTTGTGCCCGGGGAGACGCAGGTACGGTTCGGCGCATCGGACTATACCGGAAGAATCTGCGTGATCGGCGCGGAACTGAAAGAAGACAAACTCAAAGAACTGTTTGATCTGTAAGGAGGCGGTCTTATGGCCAGAAGACGTACAGAAGAAATACCGCTTTATCTCTTTCTGGGATTCCTGGAGGGAGGTAAGACAACATTTATCAATGAGACACTCGAAGAGGATTATTTTAATGACGGGCAGAGGACGCTGCTCATAGCCTGTGAGGAAGGCATCGAAGAGTATGACGAGGAAGCTCTTCTGGAAAATGCGAATACAACAGTCATTTATGTGGAGGACGAAGAGGATTTTAACAAGGATTTCCTCAATTCCTGTATTTTGAAATATTATCCGGACCGTGTACTGCTTGAGTACAATGGTATGTGGAATCTTGCCCGGATGCAGGAAGTGCTTGAAGAGACGCCGATGGTCATATTCCAGGTAATCGTGAGCATGAATGCACAGACGTTTGATCTGTACATGAACAATATGCGTTCTCTCGCGGTGGAAATGTTTAAACTGGCAGAACTTGTCATCATCAACCGGGTGACGGCGGATTCTCCCAGGGCAACCTGGAGAAGAAGCATTCGTGCGGTAAACCGGAGGGCGCAGGTTCTCTTTGATTCCATGGATCCGAATATGGATCAGGATGTGGAAGAGGAACTTCCCTTTGATGTGGAGGCGGATGAAATAGTGCTGGAGGATGAGGATTACGGCATCTGGTTTATCGATGCCATGGATCATCCGGACCGTTATGACGGGAAAACCATCACGATGAAAGCACACATTTTCAAGTCGATCCGTATGCCGAGGGGAACCTTTGTTCCGGGACGCCATGCGATGACGTGCTGTGCGGATGATATTCAGTTTATCGGTTATCTGTGTCACACGAATCATGCCAAATCTTCCACGATCAAATCATTGAAGAATAAGATGTGGGTAACTATAACGGCGGAGATAAAAAAAGAATATAATGAGCAGTACAAGGATGAAGGACCGGTTCTCTATGCCAAAAGGATTGAAGCGGCAGAGCCGCCGGAAGAAGAACTGGTATACTTCTAAGAGATTTTTTGTCTTGCTATTTGCAGTAAGATTCGGTATACTGTCTTTGTACAATATAGAAACCGGGGGAGCATTTTGCTGAGAGTAAGTTCCGACTTAGACCCTATAACCTGTTTGGATAATGCCAGCGTAGGTAGTGTTTGGAAGAATGAGTGTATGCGCCTGCATTATTTGCAGGCGCTTTATTTATGTATAAAAAAGGAGGATGAACAGATGAATGCGAGTGTTGCGATTCAGGTATTGCCGACAACGACTGATGAGGACGAAGTGATCCGTATCGTGGATGAGGTGATAGCTTATATCAAGTCCTGTGGATTAAGCTGCTCGGTGGGGCCGTTTGAGACGACGATTGAAGGTGATTATGAAGAACTGATGGATATCGTGAAGAACTGTCAGATCGTTGCAGCGAAAGCCGGTTGTGCGGCAATGAATACCTATGTGAAGATTGCATATAAGCCGGAAGGAGATGTACTGACGATTGAGAAAAAAGTCACGAAGCATCATCAATAATGTGCCTGCGGTAGCGGCTCTTCTAATTGTATTGATATCCTGGGAATTTCTGTGTGAAAGTGGTCTGGTTCCAGGATATATGCTGCCTTCCCCCGGTGATGTTGTCAAAGTGCTTATTTCAGATTTTTCCACAATATGGATGCATGCGATGATCACACTCCAGGAGGCTGTTTACGGGCTGCTGATCGGGGTGCTGCTGGCATTTGTCACAGCGACGGTGATGGACCATTTCCGGGTGCTCTATGATGAACTGTATCCTATCATGATCATCACCCAGACCATTCCGACCATTGCCATTGCCCCTCTTTTGGTGCTGTGGATGGGGTTTGGGATGGCTCCGAAGATCACGCTGGTGGTAATCACAACATTTTTCCCGGTGACGGTAGGACTGCTCGAGGGATATGAGAGTGTGGATAGGGACAGTATTAATCTGATGAGATCCATGAAGGCATCAAGTTTACAGATTTTCTATCATCTGAAATTCCCGGCTTCTTTACCATATTTCTTTTCAGGGCTGAAGATCTCTGCTTCTTATGCAGTAGTCGCTGCGGTTATCTCTGAATGGCTTGGGGGTTTTCAGGGTCTTGGCGTGTATATGACAAGGGTGAAAAAAGCCTATGCATTTGACAAGATGTTTGCCGTGATTATTTTTATTGTGGTAATCAGTCTGATACTGATGGGATTCGTGAATCTGCTTAGAGAGATTGTGATGCCCTGGCAGAGAGTCGGAAGTCATCAGTCGCAGGATAGTTGACAGGAATATTAAACAGGAATATTAAAAAGGAGAAAAAGATATGAGAACAATGATAAAAAGAGCAGCTGCCCTGGTTCTTGCGGCAGCGATGACGGTGGGGCTTTGTGCCTGTGGCGCAGGAAAGGAAGGGGACATCAAAGCAAATGATCTTGTGGAGATAACATTTTGCCTTGACTGGACGCCGAATACCAACCATACAGGAATTTATGCAGCTCAGGAGCTTGGATACTATAAAGAGGCAGGTCTTTCCGTGAAAATCGTACAGCCGCCGGAGGATGGAGCGGCAACTATGTGTGCTTCCGGCCAGGCACAGTTTGCTGTAGACGCACAGGATACCATGGCAGCGGCCCTCGATCAGGAAGATGCTTTGGGAATTACTGCAGTAGCCGG
>CACZNZ010000144.1 GCA_902782625.1 uncultured Lachnospiraceae bacterium
GGTGAAAATACCCAACGTTCCCAATAAAATCACCTATCGTAAAAAGGGCGACGTTGACTACGTTTACTATGAGTATGACCGCATCTATGACAAGGGCACCCAGAAAACCAATCCCAAACGGGCAACCATCGGAAAGAAGTCCGAGGAAGATCCGACAAAGATGCTTCCGAATGAGAACTATCTGAAGTACTTTCCGGACGAAGACATTCCTGAAACCAAAGAGCGGACAACAAGAAGCAGTTGCCTGAGGATTGGTGCATGGCTTGTTATCCGCAGGATTATGGAAGAATACAAGCTTTCCTATACTCTAGGGAAGTATGTAAAGGCGAAGGATCTGGGGCTGCTGCTGGATCTTGCCGCCTACAGCATCATCACTGAAGGTAACGCCGGACAATACTACCCGGATTATGCATATAATCATCCTCTGTTCACGAATGGGATGAGAATATACAGTGATTCTAAGATCTCAGAGTTTCTTCAGACACTGAGTGAAGATCAATGCGTAGGCTTTCTGAACGACTGGAATGCAGAACGGGATCACAGAGAGAAGATATACATATCTTATGATTCCACGAATAAAAACTGCCAGGCAGGAGATATCGAGATCGTAGAATACGGACATCCGAAAACGGATGTCGGACTGCCGGTTTTTAATTATGCAATCGCCTATGACAACGAGAATAAAGAACCGCTATTCTATGAGAAATACCCCGGCAGCATCAATGACGTATCACAGCTGCAGCTGATGCTGGATAAAGCGGCCGGATATGGCTATAAGAGGATTGGCTTTATCCTGGATCGGGGATATTTCTCTCAGAGTAATATCAAAGCCATGGATAAGCATGGATATTCCTTTGTTATCATGGTCAAGGGAATGAATGATCTGGTGAATTCACTGGTGCTGGAGAAGAAAGACAAGTTTGAAAACAAGTGGTCAAATCACATCGATGAGTATGATGTGTATGGCATAACCATAAAGAAAAAGCTGTATGAGACGGATTCGAAAGACAGATATATCCATATCTATCACAGTATCCAGAAGGAAGGCGCAGAAATAAGTGCTCTTTCAAAGTAGCTTCGTCAGATGAAAACATACCTGATGAAACATACGAATGAAGTGGTAGGATTCGGGCCCGGTTTTCACAAGTACTTTATTCTTCATTACAATGAGAGCAACGGAGTGTTTCAGTTTCCTGAAGATAAGGTGGATGTTATCGATCGGGAAAACAGTCTGAGCGGGTACTTCTGCATCATAACATCAGAAAACATGTCAGCAAAAGAAGCCATAGATCTCTATAAAAGCCGGGATGTCTCGGAGAAACTGTTCCGTGGGGATAAGTCATATCTGGGAGATAAAAGTTTGAGAATCTACAGCACAGAGGCGGCAGAGTCAAAGATATTTATCGAGTTTATCGCTTTGATTATAAGGAACAAGCTTTATCATTATCTGAAAGAAGAGATGAAAAAGCTGGATAAAAGACCGAACTACATGACGGTTCCGGCGGCGATCAGAGAACTGGAGAAGATCGAGATCGTACGGCTGACGGATAACAGGTATCACCTGGATCATGCGGTAACAGCGATACAGAAGACGATCCTGAAATCCTTCGGAATGGATGCACACTTAATAAAATACTATGCGGAAGAACTGAGCCGCATGCTAAAGGAGGGAAAGTAAAATGCGTGGACGGAAAGCGAGTGGAACAATCAGCATAGAGCAGCAGATCGAAAAAGCTCAGGAGAAAGTCATAAGAACAAAAGCCGCCTACGAAAAGGCGGTAGAAGAATTGCAGAAGTTGTTGGACAAACGTGACGCTAAGCGCAAAGATGAATTATGGACTGCCATCGTCAAGAGTCAAAAGACGTATGAAGAGATCATGAATTTCATAGCATCCGATGGCAGGATAGAACAGGAGTCTGAATAACCAGAAAATCCCCGATTGATTTTGTGAACTTTTCACAATCGGGGATTTTTTAGGCGTAAAAAAAGCGGAAGCTGACACTGATGCATCTCTAAACCACAAAGTCAATGAATATTAGCTCTAATTATAGTTGAGCATCGTAAAATAGTTTGTTACAATAGAAATCAATCAATTGAAAGGAGAAGAAAACCGCGTGAAAAGACTGTTTCAACGTCCATTTGTTCTGTCAGTTTCGATTAATCTGCTGTTTCTGCTGGTGGTTCTTTTCCTCTTTCCTCTTCACTATGAGACGAATGATGATCAGTTTATTCTGTATCTGCTATATGGCGCCTTCGACGGAATCTACAGTCCCTATCTCATCTATATCAATCCGAC
>CACZNZ010000145.1 GCA_902782625.1 uncultured Lachnospiraceae bacterium
AAGGGAAGCAAGAAGAGTATTACCCAGATGTTCCCGGAGATTTACCGCAGGATCTTCCCGGCGGAAGGAACTTCCAGAAATTACGAGATATCCTTCGAGGATAAGAGATATCGGGTAGAATGCAACAGTATTTTACTGAACGGACTTAAGTCGGAGGACAGGGAAGAAGGAGAAATCCTGCTGGTCTTCTACTTTTTTGACGAGACGGAAATCAGGGACTATCAGGATGAGAAACGCAAGAAAAACCCTGTTGCCGGCCTGATTTACGTGGACAATTACGAAGAAGTCCTTGAGAATATGGAAGAAGTCAGGCAGTCACTGCTTCTGGCGCTGGTGGAGAGAAAGATCTTAAAGTCCATGCAGAGCTATAAGGGGATTGTCAAAAAGTTCGAAAAAGACAAATATCTGTTTGTGATCGAAGAACAGCATCTTCCGAAGCTTATGGAAGCAAAATTCTCCATTCTCGACGAAGTCCGCAGCATTAATATCGGTAACGATCTGTCCATGACCCTGAGTATCGGGGTAGGTGTGGACGGGGAGACCTATGCGGATACCTACGAGAGCGCCCGGATCGCGATGGATCTTGCCCTGGGCCGGGGCGGTGATCAGGCGGTTGTCCGGGAAGGAGACTCCATTTCCTACTATGGTGGGAAGACACAGAAAGTAGAAAAGAGCACAAGGGTGAAAGCCAGAGTCAAAGCACATGCTATGCGTGAGCTGATGCTTGGCAATGACCAGATTCTTATCATGGGGCATAAGAACCCGGATGCCGACTGCGTAGGCGCAGCCCTCGGTATCTACCGGCTTGCCCTTACGCTTGGAAAGAAAGTCAAACTGGTTGTGGATGAGCAATGTCCGGCTATCGAGCCGATCGTGGAAGTCCTCCGGACACAAAAAGATCCAGAAGAAGAGATCTTTATCAGCAATGAGGAAGCCAGGGCTATGAAAAGCGAATCAACCATGCTCGTCGTCGTGGATGTCAATGTGCCTTCGATGACAGAATGTCCGGAGCTTTTGCGTAAGATCCCTACGGTGGCAGTGCTTGACCATCACCGGCAAAAGAGCGAGATCATCAGAGAAGCCGTGGTTTCTTACGTGGAACCGTTCGCATCATCCACCTGCGAGATGGTTGCGGAGATTCTGCAATATACGCAGGATAAGATACGGCTGCGCCCGATCGAGGCGGATGCGCTGTATTCTGGTATCCTGGTCGATACCGACAACTTTGTGATCAAGGCAGGTGTCCGTACATTTGAAGCAGCGGCCTACCTGCGCCGAGTCGGAGCGGATGTCACCCGGGTTCGGAAGATGTTCCGCGAAGACTTTGATCACTATAAACTGCGATCCAATATCATTAATCGTGCCGAGATATACCTCTCGGAATTCGCCATCTCGACGCTGGATGGGACAATGATCAGCGGAGCGACTGTGGTGGGTGCCAAAGCGGCTAATTCCCTGCTCAGTATACAGGGGATCCGGGCAAGCTTTGTCCTGACAAAACTGGCGGATTGTATTTATATCAGCGCAAGATCCATCGATGATGTCAATGTGCAGGTCATCATGGAGAAATTCGGAGGCGGAGGTCATCTGACTGTAGCAGCAGCGCAGGTAAGCGATGCACAGTTTGCGGATGTCATAAAAAGCCTGAAAGAGATCTTAAAGATCATGAAAGAAGAAGGAGATATATAACTATGAAGATCATATTACTGGAAGATGTGAAATCTCTTGGCAAAAAAGGAGATCTTGTCGAGGTGAACAATGGATATGCGAGGAATTATATTCTGCCTAAAAAACTCGGCGTCGAGGCGACCGGCAAGAATATTAATGACCTGAAGCTGAAAAAAGCACACGAGAACAAAGTTGCCGCACAGCAGCTGGCGGATGCGGAAGCACTTGCCGAAAAGCTGAAAGATCAGTGCGTGACAATTCCGATCAAGGTCGGAGAAGGCGGTAAAGCATTCGGGGCCATATCCACCAAGGAGATTGCCCAGGCAGTAAAGGATCAGTTAGGCTATGATCTTGACAAGAAAAAGATATCATCTGAAGAAGCCATCAAGACTACCGGGATGCACGAAGTAAAGATCAAACTGCATCCGAAGGTTACCGGAACATTTAAGGTAAACGTGATCGGGAAATAGATTCCATACGAAAGAGAGAATGCCATGCCGACAGTAGATGAGAATTTCATAAGAAAAGTCCAGCCTCACAGCGAAGAGGCGGAACGCTCCGTGCTCGGGTCCATGCTGATGGACCGGGATGCGATCGTCTACGCCTCGGATATCCTGGCAAAGGATGACTTTTATCAGAGACAGTACGGCATTTTGTTCGAAGCGATGGTCGAACTGTACCGAGAAGGGAAAAATGTCGATCTGGTCACTCTGCAGAATAAACTTAAAGGAAAAGATATTCCGGAAGAACTGACCAGTCTGGATTTTTTCCGGGACATTATCGATGACCTGCCGACTTCCGTCAATGTGCGTGATTATGCCAGGATCGTCCATGAGAAGGCGACAATGCGGGCACTGATCAAGGTGACCGAGGATATCGGCAACGAATGCTATCTGGGCAAGAAAGATACTGCACAGATTCTGGAAGATACGGAATCCGGTATATTCGGGCTGCTTCAGGACAGAAACCGCATGGCGGATTTTACCGATATCAAAAAGATCGTCATGGACACCTTAAAGGAGATCGAAGAAGCCTCCAAGACACGGGGAAGGATCACTGGGATTGCTACTGGATTTACCGAGCTAGACTATAAGCTTACCGGGCTCCATCCTGCGGAACTGATCCTTGTGGCGGCCAGACCGGCAATGGGCAAGACTGCTTTCGTTTTAAATGTGGCACAGTATGCCGCGTTAAAAGGCGGACACAAAGTCGCGATCTTTTCACTGGAGATGTCAAAAGAACAGCTGGCTACCAGAATGATGGCTTCGGAATCCATGGTGGATTCCCAGAACATCAGGACAGGAGATATGAGGGACTCTGACTGGGAGAAACTTTTAGAGGGAGCCACTGCCATCGGCAGATCCAATCTGTATATCGATGACTCAGCCACATCCTTTACCGAAATTCGGTCCAAATGCCGCAGGCTATGCCAGCGGGAGAAAGTGGAACTGATCATCATTGACTATCTTCAGCTGATGAGCGGCGGAGGACGGAGAAACGAATCCAGACAGCAGGAGATTTCTGATATTTCAAGAGGATTGAAGGTACTGGCCAGAGAACTGGGGGTACCGATTATCGCACTCTCCCAGCTGTCAAGAGCCGTGGAGGCGAGGCAGGATCACAGACCGATGCTCTCGGATCTCAGGGAATCCGGGGCGATCGAGCAGGATGCAGACGTGGTCATGTTTTTGTACCGTGATGAATACTACAATGCTAACACCGAGAAAAAGAATCTCGCGGAAGTTATCGTGGCCAAACAAAGAAATGGTGCTACAGGAACGATCGAGCTGGTATGGCTAGGCAAATATACCAAATTTGCTAATAAAGAGAGGATTCATGGTTGATTAATTGACTGTTTTTTTGTATCATATAAACAGTAGTCTTTACGGAAACGATAGTTTACGAAAGAAGGAAACAGGGAAACAAGAGAGTTACTTTAGGAAAACAGGAGGAATTTATGAAAAAACACCTAAGACATCTGAGCGTACTTTTATTTGCCGCTGTTTTGCTCTTTTCCATGGGAATCATTGCTTCCGCAGAGGAAAAAGCACAGGCAAGTCAGGTAAGTGAAACATTTACGGGCATCAAAGATCTGCAGTATTATGTGGCAGGCAAAGTTGTAGCAAAAAAGGGCTGGGTAAAATATAATGATGAGAACTATTATTTCTCAGGCGGAAAAGCCCTGACAGGTTGGAATTATGTGAAAGATTTAAGCGGTAGTTCCAAGAAGTACAAATACTACTTCACAAAGACAGGTGCCCTCAGCGAGAACCTTTTTAAGACATTCGGATTAAAAGGAGCACTCAAGCTTCGTAAAAAAAAGATGAAAGTATTTGTGAATCTGACGACTCACAATATCACACTTTATCTCTATGATGCCAAGAAGAAAGATTATATCGTGCCGGTTAAGAGCTGGGTATGCTCCACAGCACGTGACGGTCACAGCACAAGAGTCGGTAACTACCATATTAAAAAAGGTAATTCCACCGCATGGTTTACTTACAAGAAGAGTACACCGCATCATTACTATCAGTATAAAGTAAAGATCGCCAACACACTGATGCTCTTCCACTCCGAGATGTACGGAAGAATCCGCAACAAGAAAAGCCTGATCGTTCATACATACAATGCACTCGGAACCAATCAGACAACGAGATGTATCCGTCAGCAGTGCGGTAATGCTTACCTCCTTTACAGAATTACCAAAGAGAACAAGTATCCGCTTCCTGTAAAGATCTATCGTTCCGCAAACAAGGGACCGTTTGGTAAGAAGACTCTGGCGAACTCCGGTGGAAAACTGAAGAAGTCACAGAGATATGACCCGACAGATCCGAAGTTCAACAACCAGAAGATTACTTATTATTAATTTACATCATTAAAATTAATTAAAAGAAAAGCCCCCGGTTCATGGGACCCTAATCCATGAACCGGGGGCTTCTTGATTCGTTAGGAATGATATGTGATTATTCCTGGCTGATAGCACCTGCCGGGCAAACGCCTGCGCATGCGCCGCAATCCATACAGGAATCAGCATCGATTACATACTGGGAATCTCCCTGGCTGATAGCACCTGCCGGGCATTCTCCTTCGCAAGTTCCACACATGATACAATCTTCAGAAATTACATATGCCATACTAAGTTCCTCCTTTATTTATTTAGCGTTTAACTATATGCTGGTTTTTATTGTATAGTATTTTTTTTAGAATAGCAAGTACAAAATGAAGAACAATTTAGGGAAGGAATCAGATGTTAAGTTTTGTTTAAATTTCAATTGAATCGCTTGAGATATCCTATACAATCCCTTATAATAAACAGGATTATATCTAAAACTGGCCTCGGAAGGAGAACAGGATGCCGCATAAAGATGAGGCTCGTCATACCAGGAAGCTGATGATCATGTCCATGTTGATTGTTTTTGGCGTGGTTGCAGTGGTAATTCTGGCGTTTCATCTGTTGCATCGGAATGATCAGCAGGAGGTTGCTGCCGCGACGGAAGAAGGACAGGGAACGATAGGACAGATGACGTCTGGCGTGAACGAGTATAAAATAGACAGTACTGAAACTACTGAGTTACCGATAGAAGACGGGACCGTCACACAGCAGGACGGTCAGCGGAAAGACCCGAAAGGATCTGCCGATGAACTCTACATTGTGGCAGGGGATGACAAAAGCACCAGCCCCTATGGAAAGATTGCCCACATTTCTTATTCCAATACAGTAGTGTACACCGATGAACTGCTCGAAAAACTGCAGCCGGACGGACTGCGTATTACAAGGAATGAGATTTTTGCCCGGCACGGCCGGATGTTTAATGATCAGCGCCTGCAGGATTATTTTAATCTGCAGAGCTGGTATGTAGCAAGATATTCCCCGGAAGCTTTCGATGATACCTGCCTGAACCAGGTGGAGAGAGATAATGTAACAAAGATTTTGGAATATGAGCAGAAGAATTCTGCGAATAAGGATTTGACAGGAGTAAACCCATGACAGATGTACTGGTGATTGGCAGCGGACCGGCAGGACTTTCCGCCGCTATCAGCGCAAAACAAAATCATCTGAATACGGTGATTGTTGAGAAAGATTATATGGGAACCGGACAGATATCCGGAAGTGTCCGTGTCGACAATTATCC
>CACZNZ010000146.1 GCA_902782625.1 uncultured Lachnospiraceae bacterium
GGATATAACAGAAAAATAAATGAACTTTTGAAAAAAGATGACATGGATCCGGAAAAACTCGAAAAAATGCCGAAGATCGTTATCATTATTGACGAGCTAGCCGATCTGATGATGGTAGCACCCGGTGAAGTAGAAGATGCTATCGTAAGACTTTCCCAGCTTGCCAGAGCGGCTGGTATTCATCTGGTAATCGCTACACAGAGACCGTCGGTAAATGTCATTACAGGTCTGATCAAGGCCAATATCCCTTCAAGAATAGCACTGTCGGTATCTTCAGGCGTCGACAGCCGCACGATCATTGATATGTATGGTGCGGAGAAACTGCTTGGTAATGGTGATATGTTATTCTTCCCAGCCGGATATCAGAAACCGGTTCGTGTGCAGGGAGCCTATATTACAGATGAAGAGATCAATAATGTGGTGGAATTCCTGAAAGACAATGAAAAGGTGGTCGTCTATGATGACGATGTGACCGAACAGATAGAAAAGAAGATCACTGTAACCCAGTCAGTGCAGGACCGTGACGAATACTTTGAGGCTGCAGCCCGTTTTATCATGGAAAAGGATAAAGCCACGATCGGCATGCTGCAACGTATGTTCAAGATTGGCTTCAACCGTGCGGCAAGAATTATGGATCAGCTTGCCGATGCAGGAATCGTGGGGCCTGAGGAGGGAACCAAACCAAGGAAGATACTCATGACACCGGAAGAACTTGATACATTTTTGAAAGAGCAATAGATTCATACTTTACGAAATGGACAAATTGCGTTATTATGATTTGAAGGAAATCATTCCAATAGTGGATCTTTAGACAGAGGGTGTTATGGCGTTTATAATTGATGGAAAAAAGATTTCTTCCGATATCAGGGAAGAACTGAAACAAAGAGTCAGAAAGGAAGGGATTGAGGCCTGCCTTGCGGTAATCCAGGTAGGAGATGATCCTGCGTCTTCCGTATATGTTCGCAATAAGAAAAAAGCATGTGCGGATATTGGCATTTCCTCAAAAACATTTGAACTACCAGTACAAACCACACAGGAAGAACTACTAGCCCTGATTGGTGAACTCAATGAAGATGACAATGTTCATGGAATTCTGGTACAGCTCCCGCTTCCCGGGCATTTGAATGAAAAGGAGATCATTTTTGCAATCTCTCCTGAAAAGGATGTAGACGGATTTCATCCACAAAGTGTGGGATGTCTGTCTATCGGAGAGGATGGTTTTGTTTCCTGTACTCCTGCAGGTATCATTGAGCTTTTAAAGCGAAGTGATGTGGAGATGGATGGGAAGGAATGTGTAATCGTTGGGCGAAGCAATATTGTAGGGAAGCCTATGGCAATGCTGATGCTTCGGGAGAATGCTACCGTTACTGTATGTCATTCCCATACCAGAAATCTTCGGGAAGTTTGTCAAAGAGCTGATATTTTGATCGCAGCAATCGGAAAACCAAAGTTTTTCGATGATACCTATGTCAGAGAAGGTTCTGTGGTTATCGATGTAGGGATCCACAGATCCGGAGACGGAAAACTGTGTGGAGATGTGGATTATGATAAGGTAGCGGATAAAGTATCAGCTATCACACCGGTTCCCGGCGGAGTCGGGCCGATGACGATTGCTATGCTTATGAATAACTGTGTACAAAGCGCATGGAAGAAAGGGAAATAATAATGAATGTATTATTCATTTCCTTAGGCTGTGACAAGAATCTCGTTGACAGTGAAAAAATGATCGGGCTTTTGTCGGAGGCCGGGTACCGAATCGTCGATAAAGAATCCGAAGCAGATATCATCATTGTCAATACCTGTTGCTTCATCCATGATGCCAAAGAGGAAAGTATCGAAACGATACTGGAGATGGCTGAGTGGAAGAGAGAAGGAAGATGCAGGGCACTGATCATGGCAGGATGTCTGGGACAGCGCTATCATGACGAGATTGCCAGGGAACTGCCAGAAGTAGATGCTGTGGTTGGCGTCAACGGATATCCGCAGATCGTTTCTGTGATAGAAGAGATTCTTTCTAAGAACGAAGATGCCGGGACCTCCTATTGTCTGCCTTCTCTGGAACTGCTTCCCGACTCTCTTATTGATCAGCGTATCGCATCAACCGGAGTCTGCAGTGCCTATTTAAAGATTGCAGAAGGGTGCAATAAAAATTGTACATATTGCGTAATCCCTTCTGTCCGTGGGCAATACAGAAGTTTTCCCATGGAGGATTTGTTGAAGGAGGCCGACAGGCTTGCACAGCAGGGGATAAAGGAATTGATTCTGGTGGCACAGGAGATTACCGTCTATGGTATAGATCTCTATGGGAAAAAGATGCTCCCTGAACTGCTAAGAAAGCTGTGTCTCATAGATGGAATCGTATGGATCAGACTCTTATATTGTTATCCCGAAGAGATTACAGATGATCTCATCCAGGTGATCAAACAGGAAGATAAAATATGTCATTATCTGGATATACCAGTCCAGCACAGTGAGGATACCATCCTCAAAAAAATGGGCAGAAGGACCACTCACGACGAATTGGTCAGCCTGATTAGAAAACTCCGACGTGAAATACCTGATATTGTACTTCGAACAACGCTCATCACCGGATTTCCGGGGGAGACGGAACAGGAATTTGCACGGATGAAGGATTTTGTCAGGCAGATGAAGTTTGAGAGACTGGGTGTTTTCCCCTATTCTGCTGAAGAAGGAACTCCTGCTGCGCGGATGGATGGACAGATTGATGAAGAAACTAAGAATGAACGATTGGACTGCCTGATGAGGATACAGCAGGAGATCAGTGCGGATTTTGCCGCATCCCGGATTGGAATGCAGCTTCCTGTTCTGATTGAAGGGTATCTTTATGAGGAAGATATCTATATCGGCCGAACAGCAATGGATGCACCAAAGGTTGACGGAAATGTGTTTGTGATAGCCGAAGAAGAACTGATGTCCGGAGATATCGTTACTGTAACTATTACTGGTGCCAATGAATATGATTTGATGGGAGATGTTTTTTATGCAGATGAATTTGCCGAATAAACTCACGATTTTAAGAATTTTACTTGTTCCGTTTTTTGTGTTTTTTATGCTGATGCCATCGATCCCCGGATCGAAATGGATTGCACTTGCACTTTTTATCGTCGCTAGTCTTACGGATCTTGCTGATGGCAAGATTGCAAGAAAGTACAATCTGGTTACAAACTTCGGAAAGTTTATGGATCCCCTTGCGGACAAGATCCTTACCGGAGCAGCCTTTATCTGTCTGGTAGGAATTCAGCGCCTTCCGGCGTGGATTGCTATTGTGATCATTTCCAGAGAGTTTGTGATTAGTGGGTTCCGTTTGGTAGCCAGTGACAATGGTGTTGTAATCGCTGCAAGTTACTGGGGAAAATTCAAGACTACTTTCCAGATGTTTGCTATCATTGTTCTGATTATGAATCTGCAGGGAAGCATGATCCCAATTATTGAAAATGTGCTGGTATATATTGCATTGATTCTTACTATTATCTCTATGGTAGATTATATTGCAAAGAATATAGATGTCCTGAAAGAAGGAGGCAGCGAAGAATAAATGAGTTCCAGACGTATCACAGACCACGAAACAATAGAGAAGAAAATTACAAGAATTCTGAAGGCCAGAAAGATGACTGTTACTACTGCAGAATCTTGTACGGGAGGTCTTGTGGCAGGAACGCTTATCAATGCAGATGGAGTCTCGGAAGTCTATAAAGAAGGATTCATTACCTATTCTGACGATGCTAAGATGAAATATCTTGGTGTGAAAGAAGAGATTCTAAAGACTTGCGGAGCGGTCTCAAGATTAACTGCTCAGCAGATGGCCATAGGTGCAGCAAAAGAGGCTGGTGCAGATTGTGCTGTAGCGACAACCGGAATTGCAGGTCCAGACGGCGGAAGTGACGAAAAACCAGTCGGTCTGGTTTACATTGCCTGTTTTGTAAAAGGCAATGTTGTCGTAAAAAGATGCTTTTTTTCCGGAGACCGTCAGGCAATCCGATATGCAGCTGTAAAGGAAGCATTAGAGATTCTTTACTGTCAGATCCTTACGACGAAGGATATACCTCAGGAATAATACAGTCGTATATATGAATACTGAATTAGAAAAACGTACAATCGGATACATTGTACGTTTTTTCTTTGGTCTGGCTTTCAAAAAATTGCATTATATGATATAGTATGTGTAGAACAAATGAATTGATAAAAACGGAAGGAATGAGGTATCAGATGA
>CACZNZ010000147.1 GCA_902782625.1 uncultured Lachnospiraceae bacterium
CCAATCAGGCTATGTTTGAAATGGCTGCTGCGCAAAGTATTCATTCGGTGTGTTATAACGGAGATATCTTTACGGCAGAAGATTATCACAGTCTGATGGAAAAGACAGACAGGCAGAAGGTGACTGCCGTGATGTTAGGAAGAGGATTGATCGCCAATCCGCAGCTAGCAGAACAGATCGGGGAAAACAGTCCTCAGGATCTTACACGACTGGAAGCCTTTCTTACTGATGTGACAGCAGGGTATGATGAAATAATGTCCGGGGACTATCATACGATATGTAAAATGAAGGAAATATGGTCCTATATCCTGCCAACTTTTCTTTGCTGCGATCAATATAAAAAGAAAATGCGTAAAGTAAGAACCCTTTATGCCTACCGTAGTCTGGTTAAAGAAATGTTTGTTTGTGAGAGGAGTTTACGATGTTGACCTTAAAAAAGAAATCTATCATGATCACGGTGCTTTTGTGGAGTGCACTGATGATTCTCCCATCGGGTATTGCATCTGCAAGTGCAAAACCCATCAGCCGGAATGCGAAAGAACTAGCCGATGATAAAGCGCTTTTTCAGGAGATTGAAGATCAGTGGGAGAACGATTATTTCCATGAGGCAGTCGTAAGTCCTGGAGACACAATAGTGGAAGTAGACGGAGAAGATCAGGAGTTTTCCGAGGCCTTCGATGTATCAGAAAAAGCTGCACAAAAGATAACACAAACCGGCAAAAAGGCCCAGGAGTGGATCAGCAGCCAGGAAGATCACCTGTATGAAGTCAATAAGGATACACAGGGAGATCTTCATGTGAGTGCGCCCTATCAGACCAGGCGTATTCTTGTCGATGGAATTCTGGCCCAGGATTATGGTGCACAGAGCATTTACCGTGACCAGGAACTGGAGCAGACAGTGCTTCAATTTGCTACAGAAGAAGAAGCAAAAGAGGCCTGTGACAAGATTAATGCAGTTCTTCCGGATAAAGCCTGTCCGGATGTATTGGTCACCGGGGAGAAGACGAGTAAGAAAGCAGTTTCAAAAAGCATCAGTATTTCCTGGGGAACAACGTATATGGGACTGGATGTGCTAAAGACAAATATTCCTGATGCCTATGCAAACAACAAGGTAACAGTTGCCATCGTAGACAGTGGTTATAATCCGGTCAGTGAGATGACGGCAGGAAGAAAGATTTCTCCGGCCAGCAAGGCGTTTTACGGTAACAGTGCCAATCTGCAGGATCTGTACGGACATGGATGTCATGTTACGGGAATTATCGCAGATGCAACGCCGGCGAATGTGGAACTTATGATACTCAAAGTAAGTGATTCCAAAGGCGAGGCAACATTAGAACCGATTAATAAAGCCATGGCCTATGCACTCAACCATGGAGCAGATGTTCTTAATTACAGTATGGGAACAGATACTCTGACCCTGGGAAAAAGAAAACTGAACTATCTGAATAAAGTGATCGATAAAGCCTATAATAAAGGTATTCCGGTGGTGGCTGCAGCAGGGAATAAAAATCATAATGTAAAGTATGAATATCCGGCGAATTACAGCAAAACCTTTGCGACGTCGGCAATCAATGAGAATGCGTCCAAAGCACAGTATTCCAATTACGGATCGATGATCGATTTTACAGCGCCTGGCAGCAATATCATCAGCGCTGCCAAGACAGGACGAATCAGTCTGATGAGTCTGAGCGGCACCAGCATGGCCACGCCATATATCACTGCGGCGGCGGCTGTGATGAAAATGATGCAACCAAATCTTTCGGTATACGGTATTTACCGGGAACTGAAAAGATACAGCAGGGATCTTGGTGCGTCAGGGAAAGATAACTACTATGGATGGGGAATGCCGGTGGTAGGCAATCTGTACAACAATGGTATCTATAATTATCGATATATCGTAACCAATCCCGGAAAGACCAGGCTTACCAAGGCGATGAACGGTCCGAAAGGTATTGTATTAAAGTGGAGGAAGAAGGCAGGAACAGAAGCCTATCTGATTTATCGAAAGACCGGGAAAGGCGCCTATAAACATTTAAAGACCGTGTACGGAGAAAACACCCTGACCTGTATCGACAGAAGAGTCAGACAGGGTAAAAAATATTACTATAAGATCGCAACTTATAAACTGGGGATGTATGGTTCGTTGAGTTCATCTTCCAGGAAGATTATGCGCCTTGGAAAAGTCAAAGCGTATGCGAAGAACAATCGTAAAAGAGCAGTGACGGTTTCATGGAAAAAGAAAAAATACACAACCTGGTATCAGGTTCAGTATTCCACTTCCCCTAAGTTTAAGAAGAAAAAGACGATTACCGTATCGGCGAAAAAGAGATCAGTCCTGATCAAAGGATTTAAGAGAAAGAAGACCTACTATTTCCGCGTTCGGTCCAAAAACAAGAACGGATCGGTAAGAACACTCGGAGCATGGTCCACAGTGAAAAAAGTGCGGATCAGATAAAGACGAAGATGATGGAATAAGGTGGTATCAGCTTGGATAAAGAATTGATAAAACAAGAGAAAGTGAATAAAGAAAGAATACCTCAGATTGCTCTTTCGGCCTCAACTCTGGAGATTACGGTGGAGGAAGGAAGAGTCTATCGGGATGTTTTGGTGATAGAAAGTACGAATCAGATTCCTTTAGAGGGTAATATCTATTCTACAAATGATAAGGTGGAGACGGAGATCGGTGAAATCCATGGCCTCAGGCAGGAGATTCCATTTTATTTTAAAGGCAAACTGGCGGTGGCCGGTAATGAATGGCAGGGCGATCTCGTCCTGGTTACCAACGGCGGCGAATTCAATGTACCGTACAGGGTGCATGTTGTTCCAAAAAGAATTCGTGCACTAGGAGATACGATGGAGAACATGGAAGGGTTTGTCCACCTGTATCAGACCAACAGAAAAGAAGCATGTGAACTCTTTTTCCTTCCTGCTTTTGAGGAAGCCTTCCTGAAAGATGATCCGGAAAACTGCGCACTTTATCACAGTATGATGAAGAGCCGCTCCAGAAACCTTATCGTGGAAGAATTTCTGGCGGCAGCGGGGTATAAAGAGATCGCTGCGCTTTCTGTGGAAGAAAAAATACTGGTGCTTGATGTGGGTAAAGAAAAAGATACGATCCGCATTCAGCTTCTTAATGACGGTTACCTGGAAGGGAAGGTATCCTGTGAGAAAGGCCAGATTGGACTTGGCGTAAAACGTTTTAACAGCGATGATTTTATAAATGGAGAGTTCTTCCTCTCGGTAGAGAAGAATAAAAATATCGTCATGGGATCCGATGTGATCCATATCGATACCGTTCGACAGTCCTTTGTGATTCCCGTGGAATGGTGGGGAACCCTCCCGGCGGTAAGCAGACAGAAGGAAAACGAACGGCTGATGAGACGGCGGAAAGCAGAACTGATGCACAATTATCTGTATTTCCGTACAGGCAGTATCGGAGAAGATGATTTCTTTGAGGATACGATGAAAGTGCTGGATGATCTCTATCTTGAGACAGAAGATATCCGTTGGCAGTTCTACCGTCTGAATCTGTATCTTATGCAGCAGCAGATGGAACCAGCCGGTGAACTGTTAAAAAAGATTGAGGAAGATGACCATGAAGTTGATCCCCTGATGGCACACTATCTGCTGTACCTGAAAGCGATGTATTACAGGACGCAGGAAGCAATCCATGAGGCAGTGATCAAGATCAGAGCATTTTATGAGAATTCATTCTATAAGGCAGAAAGCCTTTGGATGCTCATTTATCTTGACAGGGAATATGTATATAACAAACGTCTCCAGTATGAGACAATGAAACAGCTGTTTGAGTCGGGGATCAATTCGTCTCTGCTCTACTATGAAGCCTGTGAGATTCTCAATGATAATCCTGACTATATGGAAGAACTCGGAACTTTTGAGATCAATATGTTCCGGTGGGGACTTCGTTACGGATTTGTCTCCATGCCATTATCGACCCAGTTTGCAAGACTGGCCCTTAAACAGAAGTATTTCAGCAAGGCAGTATTTTATATCACCAGAAAGCTTTACAGCATTCAGAAAGAGGATATTTTCCTGCAGGTGATCTGCTCGCTGCTGATCAAAGGCAACAGGATTTCCAGAGAGTATCACCAGTACTTTAAAGACGCGGTAGACCGGAATCTCAAGATTGTCGGATTGAATGAATTCTTTATCCGCAGCATGGATTACAGTAACTATGCGATCATTCCGCAGAAAGTTCTGGTTTATTTTACCTACAGCAACAGTCTTGACTATAATGAAAAGGCCTATCTTTATACCAATGTCTATAAGAATCAGGAACTGTATGATGAAGTCTTCGGAGCTTATTATTCGAAGATGATACCATTTGCACAGGAGCAGTTGCTCAAAGGGAGAATCAGTGAACACCTTGCTTTCTTATATACCTGCTTCCAGAAAGAGATTATGGAAGCGCCTGAAAACTGGAAAGCAGTATGTGATATCATGTTCTTTCAGAAACTGACATGCAAAAACCGCAATATGATCGGGGTGTATGTCAGCTGTCCTGAAACAGGAGAGGAGACCTACACGCCGCTGTCTCAGGGAAGCTGCTATGTGGAAATCTTTAATCAGCGTTCGCAGTGCTTTTTTGTAGACAGTGCGGAACAGCGCTATGTGGCAGGAATTGACTATGATCTTCAGACATTTTTAACAATCGAACAATTCCCGAAGAGATGGGTTGAAAAGAACCTGACCAACAAAAAAGTTCTTCTGGAAGAGTCGGGAAGACTGGATAAGACCGTAGAAGCTGATGAACTGCCGATTATGCACAGAATCGTTTTCAATGATGATTATAAAGAGTGGATGCGCAAAACGACGCTGGAACGCCTGCTGCGGTATTATGAGAATCATCAGGAAAAAGAAGAACTGGCCAAATGGCTAAAGAGAATTGACTATTCTAACATCTCTGCGCCGTTTAGAAAGACTCTGATGGATTACTACATGGAAACCGGCATGATCGAAGAGGCGTTTTTTGGCATCGAGCTTTACGGATGTACGATCATGGGCGCTTCCAAGAGACTGAAACTAGCTGTTTTCGGAATCCGTCACAATAACGGAAAGCAGGATGATACAACATTATCACTGGCATATTCTGCATTCATACGGAAGAAATACAATAAAGATACGCTGGAATATCTGATGAAGTATTTCAGTGGAGAGATGGAAGATCTCCTGCTGATCTGGGAAAGAAGCAGGAAATTTGAACTTGATACCTCCGCATTTGAAAAGAGAATCCTTGCACAGAGCATGTTTACTTCTTCTGTCAATGAGGGGCTTTTCCCAGTTTATGCTTCCCTCTATGACGCATCTCCTGAAGAGGAGATCCTCGGGAAGTATCTGGCCTATATATCCGCAAGGGAGGTTGCAGGGACCATCGAACTGCCTGACTATATGCATCGCGTCATAGGACAGGAGATCCTTCACGGCAGAATCACAGATCATGATGTGATGGTGCGTTTTCTGTATTATTTTGCAGGAAAGACGACATGGTATGATCAGATCAAAGATGCCGTACAGTACATTATTGAGATTTTCCTTGAAGAAGAACTGTATCTGCCGGTCTATCACACATATGAACACTGGGTAAGATTGCCGATCAACTATGAGGAGATGACTTTCCTGACCTATTACGGTGGCTCAGGGAAAACGGTATGCCTAAACTATGAGATTGATGGAGAAGAGAATTCGTTCCGCCAGCAATACCTGACGGAAGTGCTGCCGGGAATGTACGTGTGCCATCTGTATTTCTACCAGAAAGATCATGTGAATTATCGTCTTGAAGAAGATGGTATTTTGCAGGAAGATCCGGAAAGGCTGAAGTTTGAGACTTTCCCGTACGAAGGGGAAGACAGCCGCTTCTTTGCTTTAAATGCGCTGAGCGAATCGAAAGCAGATCTGAATATGATAGATCAGTATCTGCTGAAAGCATTTTTTGCAGATGAATATATAAAAAGGATGGAATAACGAAGAGAGGAAAGAAGAAAATGGGAGAACTCGCGACAAGAAAATTTGTCGGGATCGATTTTGGGTTCCGTTCCGTACAATGGAGTGTGTACGATGAGGAACAAAAAGAGATCACCGAAGAAAGATTCCCTCTTTCCTCCGAGAAACAGGGGGACTATATCGAAGAGGGACTTGACCTGATCGGAAAATACCTGCAGTCCAATCAGCTTTCCTGGGAAGACTACACCATGGTTAATCTTTGTATGGAAGAAGTTACACAGGAGAGCAGGCAGAAGCTTGCAGACAGCCTTCCGCAGGAGTATAAAGACAGATTTAATCCCTGTATCATTACAAGGTTCCGTGCATTTGTGGAGTATGTATTCCGCCAGGAACGTGCTATGTGGGACCGAAATACGCTGCTGTTAGAGTATAAGGATGATACCCTGACATATATCCTGATCGACCAGATCAAAAGATCCAAGCAGAAAGCATACAGAGCTGTTTATCACACGCTTAATCTTGCCGAGTATGAAGTCGAAGCAGGAAGTCCTGAGCAGGATCTGAATTTCAGCAAGATGATGAAGAAATTCCTTGTCAGAAATCCTGCTAATATCATCTTCCTGACAGGAGAGGGGTTTGAAGGAAACTGGATGAAGAAAACACTGACCTACCTCTGTGCCGGAAGAAGAGTATTCCTGGGGCAGAACCTGTATGCAAACGGGGCGGCGCTGATGGGAAGTTCCACGATTCCGATGATGGAAGAAGGACTACTGCTGATGGATGGACCGCAGATGGTAACCCATACGGTAGGGCTCATTGCGGCAGATGCCGGAAAGCCGAAATATGTGCCGATCACTTCGATCGGAAAAGAGTGGTATAATACCCAGGGAAGTGTGGATATTATCCTCGATAAAAGTATGAGGGTGGAATTCTTCTTCCATAATACCAAAGAAAATGAACTGGAAAGCGCAGCATGTGAGATCAAATCATTGCCCAAACGCCCGCCAAAAACAACTAGAATGCGGGTGACGGTGGATTTCCATTCGCCCAATGACGGAGTGATCATGCTCAAGGATCTGGGATTTGGACAGCTCTATCCCGGAACAGGGAGAATCACCATCTTCCCATTCCAGCTGATATCATAAGGAGGCAGTCATCATGCGAGAAACACTGGTATGTACCGGAAAGATGGCAGAACAAGCCTATACATTTCCGGAGACAGGAGTCAGCATCTATTCCTATGAGGAACTGTGCTACTATCTGAGCCATCATATGATTTTTTATCTCCACACATTGCCGGAGGAAGAGCTGGGAATCTATCTTGGCAATGAACTTGGCATGGAGAGGCTGAGCAGGCAGCTTGCCAGACTGAATGATCCGCTGAAGGATCAGATGAAATACTTCTCGGCGCTTTACCGGGAGGGGAGTTATTACAGTGAAGATGAGATCAGAGAGATTCTTGATCACTACAGAAGCCTGAAGAATGCGCCTGTCTCCATGCAGTACAAATGGCTTGGCGATCAGTTCTGTGATTATCAGAGAGCAAATATGGCTGCACAGTGCTATCAGAGAGCACTTGACGAGGAGGATCTCGGACGGGAAATGAGCGGAGAAGTCTACCATAACCTGGGAGTTGCCCAGGTAAGACTGTTCCGGTTCCAGGATGCCCGCATTTCCTTTTTGAAAGCTTATCAGAACAGCGAAGATGAAAATTCCCTGTTTTATTATTTCTGTATCCTTGTGCTGACAGAGGACATCCAGACGGCGACAAACGAATTAAAGGAATTTGACATATCCGATCTGGTCCTGGAATCTTTCCAGGTACGCTTTGCCAATATGTCTGAAGAGTTCGGCAGATCGGAGGAGGCTACAGAGACAAAGAGGCTTCGCTATCTTGTCGCTCATGAGAGGACTGACCGGGAAGAAGAGGAAAAAGAGCAGATGATCCGGAGACTTCAGGCAGATTTTCGAAAAGAAATGTATCTGGATGAAAAATTATTCGTGACAAATCTTCCGGTTCGATATAATATAGATGAGGACAAAAATCAGGAGGGATAAAGAATCATGGCGACGCAGATGAATAAGACATACAATCCTGCGGAGATTGAAGACCGGCTGTATCAGAAATGGCTGGATAAAAAATATTTTCATGCGGAGGTGGATCGAAGCAAAAAGCCATTCACGATCGTGATGCCGCCGCCCAACATTACCGGACAGCTGCATATGGGACATGCACTTGACAATACCTTGCAGGATATCCTTATCCGGTTTAAGAGGATGCAGGGATACAATGCTCTATGGCAGCCTGGCACCGATCACGCGAGCATTTCCACCGAGGTAAAGGTGACCAATAAGCTCAAAGAAGAAGGGATCGATAAAAAAGAACTTGGAAAAGAAGGATTCTTAAAGAGAACCTGGGAGTGGAAGGAAGAATACGGCGGACGTATTGTCAGTCAGCTTAAAAAGATGGGTTCTTCCGCAGACTGGGACAGAGAACGCTTTACCATGGATGAAGGATGCTCCAAAGCAGTACAGGAAGTATTCCTCCGCCTTTATGAAAAAGGATATATCTACCGTGGACCGAGGATCATCAACTGGTGTCCGAAGTGCCAGACATCCATATCGGATGCCGAGGTGGAATATGAAGAGCAGGAAGGCCATTTCTGGCATATCAACTATCCGATCATCGGTTCGGATCGTGTGATCGAGATTGCCACGACAAGGCCTGAGACGATGCTGGGAGATACTGCTGTAGCAGTACATCCGGATGATGAAAGATATAAGGATCTTATCGGGAAAAAAGTACTGCTTCCGATCGTGGAACGTGAGATTCCGATCGTGGCAGATGAATATGTAGATAAAGAATTCGGGACTGGCGCCGTAAAGATTACACCGGCACACGATCCGAACGACTTCGAAGTAGGTAAGAGACATCATCTTCCTGAAATCAATGTGATGCATGATGATGGAAGAATCAATAAAAACGGCGGAAAATTTGAGGGAATGGACCGCTATGAATGCCGGGAGGCGCTGGTGAAGGAACTTCAGGAGAAGGGATATCTCGTCAGGATTGAAAAACATGTCCACAACGTAGGAACCCATGACCGGTGCCATACCACGGTAGAACCGCTGATCAAAAGCCAGTGGTTCGTTCGTATGAAAGAACTTGCCCAGCCGGCGATTGAGGCGATCGACAAAGGAGAACTTCGATTTGTACCGGAACATTTTGACCGTACTTATCTGCACTGGCTCAATAATATCAGAGACTGGTGCATCTCCAGACAGCTATGGTGGGGACATCCGATTCCTGCCTATCATTGTCAGGACTGCGGAGAGGTTACGGTAGCCAAAGAGATGCCGAAAGTCTGTCCGAAATGCGGATCCGAACATTTGAAACAGGATGAAGATACCCTGGATACCTGGTTCAGTTCCGCGCTGTGGCCGTTTTCCACACTGGGATGGCCCGATCAGACAGAGGATCTTGATTATTTCTATCCGACCGATGTTCTGGTAACCGGATATGATATCATTTTCTTCTGGGTAATCAGAATGGTATTCTCCGGTTATCAGCACACCGGGCAATCCCCGTTCCGGGATGTCCTGATCCATGGGCTGGTAAGGGACGAATTAGGACGGAAGATGAGTAAATCTTTAGGCAACGGGATCGATCCTCTTGAAGTGATCGACCAGTACGGGGCAGATGCCCTTCGACTTACCCTTGTAACGGGAAATGCACCGGGCAACGACATGAGGTTTTCTGAGAAGAAGATCCTTGCCAGCAGAAATTTTGCCAATAAGGTATGGAATGCATCCCGTTTCATGCTGATGAATATTGAGAAGGCAGATCTGACAAATGTGACTGGCGACAATCTGACTTCCGCAGATAAATGGATTCTTTCCAAAGCAAATCACCTTATTAAAGAGGTGACAGACAACATGGAAAACTATGATTTCGGTGTTGCGGTTTCTAAACTGTATGACTTTATCTGGGAAGAGTTCTGTGACTGGTATATTGAGATGGTTAAACCACGGCTTTATAATGACGCGGATGAGACCAAGGCAGCAGCATTGTATACCTTAAAGGAGGTACTTTCCATTGCCTTGAAGATGCTTCACCCGTACATGCCGTTCATCACGGAAGAGATCTTTTGTTCTCTTACCGATGAAGAATCAATCATGATCTCTTCGTGGCCTGTATATCAGGAAGAAAGGAACTTCCCGA
>CACZNZ010000148.1 GCA_902782625.1 uncultured Lachnospiraceae bacterium
GTGTCCCAAAAGAGTTTTCTTCCTTTTTCATGACGATGTTTTCCGATCTGGAATCTGTCAGGATGGATTCCATCTCCGAAGTACTGGAGACATACTATGCTCAAAAGGAAACCATCACCCGCATCCGGCAAAAATCTTCGGATCTCAGACGCATCGTGCAAAATGCGCTCGAGAGAACATCCCGGAAATACGATCTGCAGCGCAAACAGCTTGAGGATACCAAAAAACGTGACAAATACAGGCTCTACGGAGAACTGCTCCACACTTATGGCTATGAAGCTTCTCTGGGAGATAAAGAGCTTGTCTGTCTGAACTATTATGACGGGAAAGAAATCCGTATTCCGCTCGATCCTACACTTGATGCCATGGAGAATGCGAAAAAGTACTATGACCGCTACGGAAAACTGAAACGAACATACGAAGCACTCGCCTCCCTGACCGTAGAAAGCGGCCAGGAACTGGCTCATCTTGAATCTATCAGCAACGCCCTCGAGATTGCCAGAGAAGAGGAGGATCTTGCCATGATCCGGGAAGAACTGGCTGAGTTCGGATATATGAAACGCCATGGAGGCAAAAAGGAACGAAACCGAAAAAAAAGCAAACCGCTTCATTATATCTCCAGTGACGGTTTTCACATGTATGTCGGGAAAAACAATTATCAGAACGAGGAACTGACATTCAAGATGGCAAACGGAAAAGATCTGTGGTTCCATGCCAAACAGATGGCCGGTTCCCATGTAATCGTCAAGCTTGAGACAAACGATGATATTCCGGATGCCACCTATGAAGAAGCAGCAAGACTCGCCGCTTACTATTCCAAAGGCCGGCAGGCGCCAAAAGTTGAAGTGGACTATACCAGAAGGAGAAATCTGAAAAAGACTCCTTCCGGGAAGCCGGGTTTTGTCATTTACCACACCAATTACTCGATGTCAATCGAGCCTGACATCAGCGGCATCCGTGAAATAACGGCATAAGTCAAAAAATCGGGGTTGATGCACACTGGCATCCCCCGATTTTTCTATTGGTTATTCTGACAGTAATTCTTCATACAATGCTTCATATTCTCTGGAAGATTTCTCCCAGGAATAATCCTGCTTCATTCCTCTTCTTACCATAGCATACCAGGTCTTTTTATCAGACAGATACATCACCATGGCCTGCAAGATTGCATCATAGAATTCCTGGGGTTTACAATTGTTAAACCCGAATCCTGTAGGTGTTTTTTTGTTATCCTCGTATACGGAAACCGTATCGACCAGCCCTCCAGTCTTCCGGATAATGGGTACCGCTCCATACCTCAGGCTCATCAGCTGACAGAGGCCACAGGGTTCAAACCTTGACGGCATAAGAATAACATCACAGCCTCCATAGATCATCTTAGCCATCTCATCACGGTATTCGGTATTGAGATAAATCTGATCCGGATACTGTTCCCGATACTCTGCAAAAAGGGTCTCATATTCTTTCTGTCCCCCGCCAAGAACATAGAGCTGGATTTTATTGCACATCAGCTCTTCCATGATTCCGGAAAACAGATCAAATCCTTTCTGGTCTGTAAGCCTGGAAACAATTCCCATACAGAATATTTCGTCGTCTTTCGGCAGTCCGGTAGCTTCCTGCAGTGCCTTCTTGTTGGTCTTTCTCGCTTTTTCTATGCCCCGTCCTGAATAATTCACGGCTAGCACCGGGTCTTTTCCAGGATGATAGACATCATAATCGATACCGTTCACGATACCGACCAGATCCTCTTGCCGGAAACGGAGAATGCCGTCAAGACCTTCCCCTAATTCAGGTGTCAGAATCTCCTGAGCATAGGTTTTGCTGACTGTTGTGATTTTATCCGCAAATGCGATGCCACCCTTTAACATATTGGCCTGTCCAAAAGACTCCAGCCATTCATACCCGAATACCCACTCAGGCAGACCGGTAAGATCCTTCATCCAGCCGATATCCGCCCATCCCTGGAATTTCAGATTGTGGATCGTCATGACCGTTTTGATTCTTCGATAAAAAGGATCCTGCTGGTACATACCTTTTAAGAAAACCGGGATCATGGCACTCTGCCAGTCATGGCAGTGAATCAGATCCGGCTCGAATTCAAGATAAGACAGCATTTCCAGAACA
>CACZNZ010000149.1 GCA_902782625.1 uncultured Lachnospiraceae bacterium
CAGATTTAATGTCGGCGTTCCAGTTGATCCCGTACCAGAGTGCTGAAGATGCAGTATTTAAAGCACTGGGCGTGGAATAAAGGAGGACGGCAGATATGGCACAATTTGATGTTTATAGCACAGCGGTTGAGAATATCATCAGCTGGATTAAATCTGGAGAGGTAGCGATCCCGGAGATTCAGCGGCCTTTTGTATGGGATGGTACAAAGGTCAGGGATTTGCTGGATTCTTTATACAAAGGATTTCCTGTAGGCTACATCATTGTCTGGAAGAATCCAGACGTGAAATTGAAAGATGGCAGTATCTCTAGTGGCAAGAAGATTCTGATTGATGGTCAGCAGCGTGTGACTGCGCTTCAGGCTGCTATTGCTGGATTGGAAGTAACTGATGCCAATTACAATAAAAAACGAATTCGAATAGCGTTTAATCCTCAGACAGAAGAATTTGAAGTCTGCAATCCAGCTATAGAGAAGGATGTTAAGTGGATTCCGGATGTATCTACGATATTCAAAGCAGGTTTTAAGCAGTACAAATTTATCAAGGAATACTGCAAGGCAAATGGTCTGGATGATGGAGAAGATGACATTGAACCGACCATTAGTAAGCTGCAGTCCATTCAGGGGATAAGTCTTGGAGTGATTGAGCTTTCCCAGGCCTTAAGTATTGACGATGTGACGGATATATTTATCCGTATCAATTCACAGGGTGTGGTCTTGTCTCAGGCAGATTTTGCAATGTCCAAAATATCTTCTGATGATAAATATGGAGGCAGTGTCATCAGGAAGATGATTGATTATTTCTGCCATTTCATGCAACGGCCATCGGACTATGAAGCAATCATTGGTAATGATTCAGAGTTTTCCAAATCAGATGCCCTGAATAGAATTAAGTGGGTTAAGGATGAACAGGAAGATATCTATATCCCGTCCTACACCGATGTCCTTCGCGTATCTTTTACTCATAAGTTCAAGAGAGGAAAAATTGCAGACCTGGTTAGTCTGCTTTCCGGACGTAATTTCGAGACCAGAGAGAATCTGGAAAGTATCGCACAGGAGTCTTTCCAGCTTTTGCGTGAGGGCGTGGAAGCCTTTGTCAGTGAGACTAATTTCAAACGGTATCTGATGATTGTTCGATCAACTGGCATTATAGATTCTTCACTTGTACGTTCCCAGAACGTTCTGAACTTTGGCTATATCCTTTATTTGTCTCTGAAGGATATGAAGGTTGAGGCAGCTGTGATCGAAACATTAGTTAGAAAATGGATCGTCTTATCTATTTTGACAGGTCGCTATTCCGGTTCCGCTGAATCAGTCATCGATTATGATATCAAGCGTTTCACAGAGCAAGACCCGGTCAAATTCCTTCAGAATACAGAAGCCGGCGAATTATCAGATGCATTCTGGAATACTGTATTGGTACAGAGGCTCGATACCTCTGTCTCCAGTAGCCCATACTTCCTAGTATTCCTCATGGCCCAGGTGAAAAAATGCTCCCGTGGATTTCTATCAAGCCAGATCAATGTCCAGTCTTTGGTCGAGCAGCGTGGTGATATCCATCACATCTTCCCGAAGAAATATTTACAGAAGAACGGTGTAAACAACCGGAAGGATTATAATCAGATTGCAAATTATGTCTATACGCAGTCCGAGATTAATATCAAGATTAAGGATGCAGCTCCGTGTGAGTATATGGGCAATATGAAGAAACAAGTAGCTGGACAGGGTAGTTTTTATGGAAGCATTACTACAATGGATGACCTTGAGGCAAACCTGGCCGAGAACTGTATTCCAGTTGAATTTATGGATATGGATATCTTTGACTATGCTTTGTTCTTGGATACCCGCAGGACACTAATGGCAGAGTATATCCGAGATTATTACAGAAGTTTGGACTGATACACACGCTGTTTTTTATATACATATAAAGGTTCAATCATGTTAAGTGACAGAGAAATAAGACAGAAAATAGAAGGTTCCTTTTCTCAAGAGATATTTGAAAATCTTTTAGAAACCATTATTGATAGAGATACTAACAAGATGGTTGCTGAGCAGTATGAAGAGGAAGGGCAA
>CACZNZ010000150.1 GCA_902782625.1 uncultured Lachnospiraceae bacterium
GCATCAATCCACCGGATATAACTGGCGGGGTTCTCCGGCAGCAGGATCGCATCCCGAAGAGGCTGAGTATATTCTTCTGCGGAAGGTTCCGGTCCAACACTTTTGATGACCTCCACCTGATCCATTTCGATCATGGTTCCCAGTTCATGAAGGGGATCCGGAGGGTTAAGCAACGTAATCCGGAAAGGCTCAGCCGTAGCCTGTTCCGCGCTGAATACTTTCATCGAAAGGTCACTGATTCTTTCTCCCTCCGCCAAATCTGACGCATAGATGGAAACAACATCTACCCATGTACTCATCGGCGGTATTACAAAAGAGTCATTTCTGGATGGATATTGGGAAAAAGAAGCCTTTCTGTTATTAATCCGCGGATCCCTTAAACGGATACTGAGGGGGGAATCCATCATATTGCATATTTCCAGGCAAAGATAGACCACATCCTTTCCAGCCAGAATTCGTTCCACTTTGGCCTGATACTGGCTGCTTTCCGTCACGACCTTTCGCGCCGTATCCACGCTGTGTCCATCAGACGATAACGGAATAATAAAGTCAGATTGTTCACCAACAAGCTCATACTCGTGAATGGGCCAAGGCTCGGAAAGCGTCAGCATTATCGGTTCCTTTCCGCCCTTTTGATCCTGTATATATAGCGTCAGTGTGTTAAGCGCCTCATTACCATGCCGCTGCTGCACATTATCGCTGAGTATCCTGACAAGCATTGCATCATTTCCATCCATTGGCAGGTGGGCATCGTCGCCCGAGACATCAATTATATTATAAATATGGGCAGAGACCACCTCGCTGGTTCCCTCTGGTATAATCGACAATTCATCGTATAACAAAGGAGAGACAAGCAGCCCGTTCGCACCAAGTGTCCCCCATATGCTGACCGTTTCCGGACGTTTGTTTTCGATCAACAGCTTTACAGTGAAGTAATCATATATATCTTGACGTATATCCAACAAGGCGGCATTTACTCCGTCCTGTTCCTTAACTGCCAGGGGCTTCCGGGCTTCACCGAAATCCCCGGTTGATATCCCGGGGATTTCAAATTGAATCTTGGGATACGTCTTTTCCTCATCCTCAGAAAGCCCCTCTACCGTAACCTTTTCATAGCCAAAGCTGTTCAAAGTCGGAATGCCGTACAGCGATGAACCGTCAACGGAAATCGAAAATGTATCCGTTTCTCCCGCCTCCAGCGTTATCCATTCCCATTTGCCCAGTCTCCTGTTCCCATTGATTCGGCATTCTTTGAGTTTTATATCGATTTCGTTCTCGGTAAGATTCTCCGCAAGCAAGTTGAGCTTCATCCTCGGGTTTTCTTCAGAATAAGAGAAACTGCCGCCTGTCAGCGCAAGCCGGTATGCGTCCGTTTCCACGGTTTGACCTGATAATTCAAAATTCACAATTTTGTTATCAGAGATGGGTATTGGCCGAGTGCATATCGTATTGTACTGCACATCTGTAACCTGTAAAGCCGCGTACAGCTGTTGTCCCGGCAATCCATCTTCAAGGAACCTGAACGACCAATCCACAGGCAGCGCAATAGCATGCCATGAGATATTATCTGGACTGTCCCACTGAGTAAACTCCGGCAGGATCCCCTCTCCCTTGGGAACCATCCTCCAATGATCCCACAGCTTAAACCAGCCGTATTTTTCCTCAATCAAAGGAATGCGTGTGGACATGGTATCTGTCGCTTTATCATGAACCAGTATCTGGTCAATGACCGGCTCTCCACTTTCCTGGTCACGTGACAATTCAAATATCACAGTCGTCTTTTCTGATGAAGAAAAGGTGGAATACGGGAGGCCATACATTGCCGATGTCACCAATTTCTGGCCGTCACTTGACAGCAAATAGCTGACCGGGACCTGATCTTCTCCATTGCCAAAATCTGCAATCAGTATATTCCCGTCATAGACAGATTGAATCTGTGAATTCGCAAGACAGGCAGGGCTGGAACCGATCAGTTTGAACATCTGTTTCTGCTCAGTGCTGGAATTATGTCTCTGCAAAATCAGCAACTGGGCGGAGGCAAATCCCTGTTCCTGCGCTTCCGTCAGCGGTGCGACAAACAGCGGCCTGCCCTCTTCATCTCGCCCTGCTTCGGTCAATTCCAATCCATTCCAATCTATAAATTCCTCTCCGGTAAGGATCCGGGCAAAGGAATCCACATAGCGTTGATATCCCCTGCTGAAATCCAGGTTTCGATACCCTTTCCCCCACTCGGACAGATATTTGGCCTTGTTGGTCATGGGATGATAGATCGACAGGCCATGCACGTTTTCTTCATTGCTTCGGGAGTATACAACGCACTCGGAAAGGGCGTTCTTCAGCTTCCGGGAAGCCTTCCCTCCTTCATCCAACCGATCCAACAAATCCTCCAAATCCACCAGATCATAACCATCCTCCCCGGAAGCCCGGAAACCAGGAACAGATCTGCCAAAACTGGTGGAATTCATCCGTAAGCCGGATAGACGCAAAAAGCTATCCAGATTCATCCTCGCGCCCAAAGAAGCGAAATAACCATTCATCTCCCGCAGAACAGAATCGACCTTCTGCAGGTCAATACAGGAAAGCGTAAGAATGTCCTGCTGGTTCTGGCTTTCCATATAGACATCTACAATGCGCCTGCCGGTTTCCGCGGCGGACGAGTCTGCTTCGATTCCCTTCAGGAAGGAATAATCCCATCCACTTGAGGGTTCTGTCTCCTGACTGGCAATCATGTAATCCGCATAGGCAGACAGCTGGTAGGCAACCTCCAGGGAACCCATCAGACAGGCATCGAAGCCGATAAAACGCAAAGGCTTTTCAAGATTCAACACTTTGAGAGCATCCGTCAGTTCCGCCATGGACATATGATCCATGGCACAGGTTTCGTCCCAGCAAACCCCCTCCAGAGGTCCGCCCCCATGATCCCAAAGAATCAGCGCATAATCCTCCGCCGGATAATTCGTTGCGCCATATTGCAGGAAAAACGCCAGCGTACCGGCATCTCCCATATTCATAACGGTATCCCGCTCTTCGCCGCTGCCCGGCCATACCGCGCGCATCTTATGATTCCCAATTTCCAGAATGGTGTTATTCCCGGTTCCCCAGTGAATCCGCCAGTCTGACGATCCTCCGGTCATCACCAGTACGCTGACTTCCCGGTCATTGACTCCAGAGGTCAGCATTTCCTCAATATCATCACTGGCGAGACCATATTGGCTCTCCAGGTTGCTTCCGCACATGTAGACCATCAGCGTCAATTTTCGCGGCGCCGTTTCCTCCGCCACTCCGAAGTTGAGGAATCCAAAGGTAGCGGTACAAAGCGCGACCATCCATAGTGCAATTTGAAAACCGACCCATCTGCCTTTCATTTTTCCTCGTTCCTTCCTCAATTATTCCAATATCAATATGGCATCTGTAATAACTCGTTTACGATGATACGCATAGTCCCATAAAAGCGGCCTGTCCGTCATTCTATCCCTGATACTATAACATTTTCTTTTTATTTCGTCAAGAACTGCAATTTGTAATCGCCTATCAATGATGCATTTTGTATGGATTTGTTTTGTTTATGTGATACGGCATCCATACAGTCGTATCCGGGGCCGGCAATTCAATGGGAACGTTAATCTGCAACCCCGCATTCACAGAAACTGCCTTTGAAGCTTATTTGA
>CACZNZ010000151.1 GCA_902782625.1 uncultured Lachnospiraceae bacterium
AATTCTCTGTCTCGTTATCGGCACCATATGTATCCGCTGCCGGTGCAGAGGGGGACATGACCGCCTTGGGTGTACGGGCTTCGGTTGTTGGCGTGTATGAAGACGATGTGTCAGGCTGCTGATAGCCGCAGCCGGCCGCCATGGATGCAATGATGAGCGAGCTGATAAAAACCGTGATCGTTCTGTTTTTCATTTTCCACCTCCTGGAATGTGACGGCAGTCTGCTTCGTAATAATTTGAGCTGCCTGTTTTTCTCTTTCACCCTGCTTCCCGTAAAAAAAGAAGGCAGGTTTCATGTTTTTTTAAAAAACTGACGGTAATTGACTTTTACCGGATGCGTACTGATAATAAAAGTGCAGGAGTGAAACCTCCGGTGCATGTTTTGCGGGATCATAATCAACAGGAGAAAGTACAGATGGAAGATAGCGCGATCGTTGCCCTGTATTGGGATCGGAATGAATCCGCTTTAAGAGAGACGTCTGAGAAATACGGGCGATATCTGATGAAGATCGCCTGGAATATTCTCGCTGACAGGGAGGATTCGGAGGAAAGCGTGAATGATACGTATCTTCATGCATGGAACGCCATGCCGCCGCACAGACCGCAGGTGCTGTCCACTTTTCTCGGGAAGATCACGAGGCATCTTTCCATCGATATATACCGCAAACGGCACAGCGCAAAGCGCGGAGGATCGGAGTATGCCCTGTCCATGGATGAACTTACGGACTGCGTCCCGGGCGGCGGCAGTCCCGAGGAAGTAATAGAAGCACGGGAACTTGCAGGCAGTATCAACAGGTTTTTAAAAGAACTCACACCGGAAGCCAGAAAACTGTTTGTCTGCAGATACTATTATTTTGATCCCCTTGCCGATGCCGCTTCTTCGCTTGGTATGACAGAGGGAAAGGCGAAAACGCTGCTGTTTCGTACGCGTCGAAAGCTGAAGGAATACCTCGAAAAGGAGGGCTATGTCCTGTGAAACGGGAAGATATCATAGATTCTTTGGAGTATATAGATGAGGAATACATCGGGGAAGCAGATCTGGCGCGGAATGCCGGTAAACCGGCCGGGGACTCCGGGAAAGTAACGCCTATCCGCAGGAAGCCGTCCTCTGTCCGGAGGTGGGGTACGCTTGTGGCAGGCTTCGCCGTGCTGATTGTTGCCGCTTTTGTGGTTACCGGAATCCTGAGAGTTCGGAGCGGGAACATGGAAGCGATGAAAAGCGCTGAGGCCACTGCAGCGGAAGAGCAGGCAGCCGAACACTATAAGGCAGAGCAGCCGGCAGCATCGGCAGAAGAAAAGGCGGACGTTGAAATGATGGCTGAAGCAACGGAAGAGCCGGCAGCCGAAGAAATGATGGATGCTGCTGAAGAAATCCAAGCTGCTGATGAAAGCATGGACATGGATGCGGCAAATGGGACGGATGGCGCAGCAGAAATGACAGAAGAGATGGAAGAGCCGGCAGCTGCGGCTGCGGAAGCAGTCAGAATTCGCATCATGTCGAATGCAGGTGAAATCGTTTTTGACCTGAACGATTCTCCGGCGGCAAAGGCGCTGGAAGCCCAGCTTCCGCTCAGTGTGGATACCGAGCCATACAGCGACAACGAGATTGTGTTCCAGCCAGAAAAACCGCTTGATACGGAAAATGGTATTGAGGGCGGCGGAACGGAAGGATATCTTGGTTACTTTGCTCCATGGAATAATGTCGTTATGTATTATGGCGATTTCGAAGAATATCCCGGACTGTATATCCTCGGTAAGGCTGTATCCGGAGCAGAAAGCATACGAGAAGTCAAGGGCAGGATAACTATCGAAGCAGTCGGTGAATAGAATTGCCGCCTGACCAGCTGCTTGTTTTTTGAAAAGACAAAAGGCAGCACAAAGACAGCCCTGAACACTGGAAGTCACCCGGAATCATTATATATGCTGCTGCCGTATATAACGCCATGACTTGTGTGATCCCGCCAGCGGCTCTGATCCTCGGTGATCCTTGCCATATGGATTATCAGGAGGCTGTTTCTCTGGATATCCGGATACCGCGGACGCATGCTCTGAGTACATATACAGCGAAAAACCCTGGTGATGTTCAATAAAAAAGCTTTTGCCTGTGCAAAAACACGGTAAAAGCTTTTTTATCTGCCCTTAAGAGCGCAGAGGGCGGGATTCGAACCCGCGCACCGGAAACCGGCCTAAAGCATTTCGAGTGCCTCCTCTTGGACCACTTGAGTACCTC
>CACZNZ010000152.1 GCA_902782625.1 uncultured Lachnospiraceae bacterium
CAAATCCATGAAGGGTGTTGTGAAAAAGATTACGGTAAAAGGAGCTAAGAATAGTCTGAAAGCCGGAAAGACCATGAAGCTTAAAGCAACAGTTAAAGCAACAAAGGGTGCGAACAGAAAGCTGAAATGGATATCAAGCAATAAGAAATATGCAACTGTAACCCAGAAAGGTAAAGTAAAAGCACTGAAAGCTGGTATAGGTAAGAAAGTGAAGATTACTGTCATGGCTACAGATGGAAGTGGTAAAAAAGTGACGAAAAAGATTGGGATTACAAAATAATTCAGGAGGATACAGATGATAAAGAAGAGTATTAAAAGGTTTTTGGCCACTTCGTTATCGCTGGTTTTAGCCTCAGGTATGGCTTTTTCTGGAGCTATGGCTGAAGGAATTCTGGTCACGGAAGTTAAAGCGGCCAATAATACATCTGGTGCGGAAGTAGAATATTATAAGGATAAGAATAATAACAGAACCGGCTTTAAATCTATAAAATATGATGGTATTCGTTACTATAATATAATTGAACCTGATGCAAGTGGTAATTATAATGTTGCAGATCTGGATATGTTTGCAATAAAGAATATTCTGGGCTCTGAAGAGATCCAGAAAAAGTGGGCTAAGATTGGCGTTGGCATGATGCTTGATCTCAATGATAGATACACATGTAACGGTGGAGCTGACAAAGACAATACTGAAGCCAAGGATAAAGACTTTTACAAATACTTTGTGAATGGCAGCTATAGCGATGATGAGTTCGAAACTGATAATCTTGCCGATGTATTAGGAAGTCCTGAGGCAAATCACGGGTTGCATGAGAACAAGGTTCAAGGAGAAAAAAAGGAAGACTATGCCAGCTCCACAGGTTTAATTGAAATTAATAGTTTGAAGGATGCCAGAGATGAGATGGCTGCAAGATCTGCAGCAGCAAACAATGACTGGATCTCAAAATCCGAACTCTTATCAATGGGAGAAGAGCACAAGGATGATTCTGTCCTGCCTGACATGAAAGTTGATGACAGTACGAAAGGATATGCCAATATCGTGACAACATTAAACAGGCAGGGTAAAACATTCGGATATGATTATGCCAGCTTTGGAATGGTCTTTTATGATATAGATCTGGCACCGATTAATGAGATGGATGGCCTTGATTATATAGCTCCTTGGGAGAGCTGTAAAGATGACGCGGAGAGAGATCAGAAAATCAGATCAGGATCTTTTGGACAAGACGTTATATATAGCTCATCAGAAGACTCAGGTAATGACATGGTTACGCAAAATGTTACAAACCCAACGGAAGAGACAGTGCCTGTATCAATCAACCAGGGTACGTCTGTTAGTAGCAGCTTTTCGAATTCATTATCTACATACAGTAACTGGGGTGTAAATACAAGTGTTGGATTCTCAACAGAAGGTAAAATAAGGTCGGTGAAAGCCAGCTTTGGAATAAAGGGAAGCTTCTCGACGAGTTGGAATCACAGTGAGGATCACAGTGAAGAAAAAGAAAAGTCCGAATCAACTGCAGATTCTGTCTCTGTGGAGCTTCCGCCACATACAGGAATGGTGACTACTTCGAAGGAAGGCAATACCAGTTTGCAATTCAACTATAAGTGTCCTGTAGCGATTACTTATAAAGTGGCCTTTTTCGGAATGAGCGGACATTATTATTCAGATCATGCAGCATGTAATTATATCGGAACGGCAACGTATTCTCATGGATATTTTAACTTGTTTGTGGGAAATAAAGACAAACGGTTTGGTTCAACTGCAGAAGAGAATCTCAAATATCGTCTGACCAAACTTGGTTCTGATGTTGAGAATGACAGGACTGCTGCAAAAACGAGCTGCTATACTGATGAATCCGGTATCAGAAGTAAGGATTATATCGATTGGTCTTATGTCAAGGGCCTAAAGGATCTGGGAAATGTTGATGTAAGTGAACTAAATAAAACTGAGCAACAGGTTCCTATGGCAGGATTTGGTGCGAAAACAAAAATGGCTAATTTTTCAAGGACGTATACCTGTGAAGATTTACAGCCTCTGTATCCACTGGGAAGTGTAAAACTGAGCAAAGATGAAATGGAAAATGAGTCATTAAGTAAAGGAAATAAGATGGCTCTCTCGACAATTGGAATTGAGGGATATGATAGTCCACCTGCCAATAAGAACGAAATGCCTTATTATGGTTTTGACAAGGACGATGGCCATTGGGTATTGTGTGATGAAGATGGAGCGATTCTGGAAGAAGGATCTGATGTTGCTAAGATTAATGTGTCTCCAAATGGTTACCAGTATTTAGAAGGACTTGAAGAGGGAACTGTTCATCTAAAATGGGTTTTAAATGATGATGTTAAACTAAAATGTTTTGGATCTGATCAGGAAATCACGGCTGCCAATTTCGATGAAAAGGTACAGCAGAGGACGAATATCACTGTGAATGTGATGAATACTTATGCTTATGAAGTAGAGTCCTTTAATATCGAACATGTAGCACCATCAGATGTAAATACTTCCGGTTATTTGAATGGATTGTACAGGGTAATGACAAAAGATACCAATGGGTATCTTCGTAAAGCTCCATATTACTGGAAAGCGAAATACAGTAAATCAGATTCACCATATAAAATCTCAGATGATGGTAAGGTTACCATAGATAGAGAAAAGTTTGAGAGGGATATAAATAATCCTGATTCAACAATAAATTATGGGGCTATTGCGATTTCCACAGTTGATAAAAACTTTAGCGCTCCGATTGAACTTAAGCCAGCAAGAGTTGAAATAGCCGATAAGTGCAAATTTGTCGATGATAATGGACAAGAGATCATTGATAAAGACGGAAGTAAACTGGATAGCAATATCTATATTGCTGGAGATGGTGTAAGAATTAAATCAGATGTTCAGGGTTTCTTAGCTTATGAATTGGAATATCCAGATGGTAATATAGAGATGATCTTTGATCAGGATGCTTTCTTTATTATGCCGGAATTAGAAAAGGATCAGACACTCAAAGTCAATCTGATTTCTGATGACAGTATGTTTAAAGAATGGAAACTGGAAGTACCATCAACAGAAACAGATAATCTGTGGATTGGAAATGGCAGAGATTCTCTGACTATTGAGAATCTGGCTGACTGGCTTGATCAGGGTAAATTTACCGACGAAGAATGGGCTGAGTTCAGTAAGGATATTACCTTTACTGTAACAAATCCGGATGGCACAACAACGAATGATACCACAGTGGATGGTGCAGTAATTGATGGCAAAAAGTTAACGGTTACTAAATCAGGCACATATAAGCTGACAGCGAAAAACCGTGGCTCACAAAGCAGCTGTACGATTTATGTTCGAGAAGTAGCTAAGGATGATACCATACCGAATCCTGATGTTGTTAAACCGATACTTGGGGAATCTGTTATTAAAGATGTTGCGTTAAATGAAGATGGAGAAGTGGCTGTAACCTTCGAAGGTCCCGATGATAAAGACGGATCATATCTTCAGGTATCTACGAATAAAGATTTCATTGCAGAAGAAGATGAATCAGGACAGATAGCAGAAGAAGTTCAACCTTTTAAGATAGAGGGAAATAAAAACACATTTGCTATTAATAAGACGGATGAGAATAATAAGACATGGTATGAAAAGGAAACATGGTATGCAAGAGTCTACGCATATGGTAAGAAGGATCCTGAAACAGGAGATGATAATGTTGGTGTTCCATCCGAAACTTATACAGTGAATCTCAATGAACTTAAAGTCAAATCCGATATCGAGACGGCAAAAGAAGCTATCGGCAATCTCAGTGAATTGATTGATGACTCTTCTGAAGAAGCAATTCAATCTACTGAACAAGAAATCACTGCTGCAAGGGAAGCTTATGAAAAGGTTCCTGAGGATAAACGTAGTGAAATTGATTCTGTTCTGACAGATAAACTCACTCATGCAGAAAAAGCCCTGGAGACTGTCAAGGCAATCAATGCTCTTCCGGAAACTGCTTCTATAAATGATAAAGAGACAGTTGAAGCTGCCAGAAAAGCATATGATGAGTACACCAGCCTCGAGAATCCGGCTGTAACTATTGATGATGCATTGCTGAATACTTTGAAAGGAAAACTTGATACAGCAGAAGAACAGTATGCACAGGCTGTGGCGGATCACGCAAAATCTCTGATCGAAAACCTGCCGACAACGGCAGAATTAAAAGATAAGAATGCTGTAGAAGCAGCGAAAGCTGCCTATGAAGCCTATCAAGCATTGCCTGACAGCTTAAAAGAAAAAGTAAAAGACTTTGATGCAAAGGATCTTAAGCAGAAGGTAGATAACGCTGTTTCGCAGGTAAAAGCTGCAGAAGAAGCAAATAATTCAAAGGCTCAGACAACAACGCAGACAAATACTCCTGCTACAGCCCCAGCTGTAAAAGTTAGTTCCATTAGCTTAAATGGTATTTCCAATCGAATTGCAGCTGGAAAGAAAATCAAACTTACAGCTACTGTCCTTCCTGCAAATGCAGCAAATAAAAAACTGAAATGGACAACCAGTAATAAGAAAGTAGCCACGGTAACGCAATCCGGTTTGGTTAAGGTTAAGAAAAAAGCTGCTGGTAAAACTGTGAAAATTATCGCTACAGCAAGCGATGGTTCTGGTAAGAAGGCTGTATGGAAGATTAAGGCTATGAAGGGCGTAGTCAAGAAGATTAAGTTGACCGGCGCGAAAAAGACCTTAAAGGCAGGAAAAACCATGAAACTGAAAGCTCGCGTAAAAGCAAGTAAAGGAGCGAACAAAAAGTTGAAATGGATTTCCTCCAATCCACAGTGGGCAACGGTTTCTGCAAAAGGCAAAGTGAAGGCAAAAGTAGCTGGAGCAGGAAAAACAGTTAAGATTACTGTTATGGCAACTGACGGCAGTGGTAAGAAGATTGTGAAAAAGGTCAAAATCACGAAATAGTTTTCACAGGAAACTGATGTGACAAAGCACCTCTTTTAAAAACGCAGAGAATCTGCAGAGAGGTTCTCTGCGTTTCACTTAAAGACTATCAAAGAAGAGGAGACATTGTGACAGGAGGAATCAAATGAAAAGAAGAGGCTTCAGTCGGCTGACAGGATTCGTTCTAACACTGGTCATGATCATATCCACAATGACACAGGGATTTACACTCCGGGTATATGCCAATGAGAATAAATCTTATCTGAAAGATGTCCCTGGAAAAGTGACATACTATCGTGATGCAGAAGGAACAGCGACTGGATATGAACAAATAACGATTGATGATGTTAATTATTACGATGCGGTTGAAAATGCAAAGGATGTCGAGCTCGATATAGGAACGCTTGAAACAATATTTTCAAAAAAAGGTCTGGATATTAAAAAGAACCTGTTTGAAAAATGGGGAGTTATTGCGAAAGGTATGATCAATGACCTGGGAGACCGATATAGTTGCAGTAATGTTAATGAAGGTTTCTGGCCCAGTTTTGCATCAGGAAAATCAGGCAATGAAAACATTGATGATATTGCAAAAGTACTAGGCAGTCCACAGGCTAATGAAGGATTAAGAGACAATAAAGCTCAGGGGGAGCCGGGAAGAGATTATACTACCTCGACGGATATATTCCGGATAAACTCTTTAAATGGTCTGAGAGAACGTATGGCTTCAGAGATTGCCAAAGCCAATAAATGGGATATCCCCAAGGCAGATTTTCTTGATGAGGGCCCTGATATCCAGTCAGGGATCGATATGGAGAATGAGACAGATACAACCGGAGCAAAGGGTAATGCGCTTCAGAATTTAAAAAGCGTAGAAGATACAATGGGATTCGGTAAAATCGTAACCTGTCTTAGTCAGGAAGGTAAAACTGCTAAGTATTTTTATTCTAGTTTTGGTTTAGCATTTTATGATTTTGATATCGTTCCTTTGGTAGGCGGTGATATTAAACTCATCGATGACTTTGAAAAATACGCTAAATTAGATGATCCGGATGCTATTGACCAGTACCTGAGAAGCAATCATAATGCTGTGGTTACAGGAAAGATACCTGACAGTGAAAAAACGCCTACCATTTTTATGAACAAAACCAATTCACCGATTAGCACAAAATTGAAGTACAAAGTAAAGAATAAAGCTTCTGTAACCAATAAATTTAAAGACAGTAAGAAATATAAGTTTGGAATCACAGTGAATGCTTCAGGAACGTTGATTGCAAAAGCAGCTGAATTTGACTGGTGGCAACAGTGGACAACATCTGATGACAAAACACGGCAGGCATTTGATGATTGGGCTGCAGATGAAGGAAAAATTGAAACTGATGGTGAGCTTGAAATTGAATTTAAATCATCATTTAGTCATTCGGAATCCGAAAAAACATCTGTGAAGAAATCAAGTGATCACAGTGGGCAGGTAAAGGTGAAACTTCCGGCCCATACTGCGGTAGTGAATTCCTACAGTACATCTACCAATTCGCTTTCCTACGGATATCGATGCCCTGTGGCAATTACCTATAAGGTAGCAATATTTGGAATGAGTGGAGAGATGTACTCTGATGGACGTTGTACCAATTATCTGAATACAGCAGGGTATAATCATAGCTATTTTTCCATGATTCTGGGATCAAAATATGACAGATACGGTAAGACCGCTAATGATAATCTTCATTACAGATTAACGAAAGCGGTAGATGATATAGAATCAGATTCTTCTTATGGAAAAACAGATTGTTGGACTGATAAAGGAGGAACTCCATCTAAAAACTGGATAAACTGGTCTAATGTTGCAAGTAAAATTACAAATGGCGATTTGGCTCAACTTGATGCTTATACAAGGTATGTTCCTATGGTTGCTTCCGGTGGAAGTTTAGAAGACAGTAAAGAGATAGATTATATGGAAGTCGAACCGATTCAGCCATTATATCCACTTGCAAAGGTATCGTTGGATCAGAATAAAGAATTTCTGACTCTGAAAGAAGGCGAAAAATGCCGACTCTCTAATATCAATCTTAATGGATATGATTCATCCAATACCGCTTATTATGGTTTTTCAGCAGATTCGGGTCATTGGGTAATATGTGATTCTGAAAATAATACGTTAGAAACCAGTGATAAGATTGAATTAACGAATTCTCCAAACGGATATCAGGTTTTAAATGGAAAGTCAGGTG
>CACZNZ010000153.1 GCA_902782625.1 uncultured Lachnospiraceae bacterium
GCGCCAACGGTACCCAAAAAGGCCGAGAAAGATAATCACTTATGAAAATGAGCAACGCAGAGATTGTCCGGCGCATTGAAGCCGGCACCAACATAGTATACAATGGGGACGGATACACAAGAACCGTCCCCATTAAGGACATTAAGGATATCGTCAATTATCCCACTCTAAGGGCTTTCTTGCGTCCGCGGTACAGTCTTGATTTCACAGTAGAATATGGAATGTTCATATATGTGGCAATCTCCGAAATTGTGTAGCCTTTCCAATAAAGGTATAGACAGGTTCTCTCTTCGCATGAGACTGCCGCTAGCATATCGCGTATCTCCAGAAGGAAAGTAGATCGTATTTAGCACACGATTTTGATTCTTTTCCAAGAGTTTCGATTATCAAGCGCTCGCGATCAGACTTTCGACGCATATCTAGGCAATTGTTGGTTAAACAACGGAAAAGCCATGACCGCATTTTCTGCTCATCACGCAAACTGTCCAGATGCAGCCAGCAGCGAAAAAGCGTTTCTTGAATTGCATCCTCACCGTCCACTTTGTTATGTAATATTGAAATGGCGATTTGCATCATCTTAGGTCTATATAAATTCGCACTTTTGATAAACTCCATTTCTTTCATTGGCATACTCCTTGGGCTCTCATTAGGCTACCTTTTTCAGACTTGATAATAGCCTATCACACGGATAATTCCTGATGTATTTGTGGCTGGGTTCTACATCATTGGTTTTCCAACTCCTCCTGCACAAGAAGCCGATCAAGTTCACTTGTATACTTCTCAACGTTGATCTGTTTCTGCATCAATTGTTTGCTCAACTCGACAACCTGATTGAAAGAGTTGGTGTTTTCATTGTGATACTGTATAGATCGTCCATTTTCGGAAATCAGTTTCTTATATAGAGTAACTCCATCCGGACTAACTATATACCCTCCATTGCGAATATTCTCTTGCAGATTGGATTCGTTTGCTTCAATGGCTTGCTGGATTTGATACTTTTCGGCATCTCCCGCCGCATCATACAATGCGTATAATCTCGTTGCCTCCGCATTATACATTTCAAATATTTCATCATATACATCACTTTTAATCGCTGTAGTATTTTCCGACTGAATCATGATTTTTTCTTCTGCTGATATGTTTTCTGCAAGAAAACCCATAAATTCTTGTGCCGCATCCTGATTATCGGAATATGGATTGATAAAAACAAAACCAAGGTATTGAACGAGCTCTTGTTCGACTTTTTCATCAATTGATAAAGGCAGATAGTCGATACCCATACTCAATGCACTTGAAATACCAGAAGGCGTTATTAAATACCAATCCGTAAGCAAGCAGGGCGTGGTGTCGTCGCCGTACTGAAACTCTTCAAAATCAATGCTTAGAAATCGGTTAAGCAAGGTTTGGTAGACATTAGAGCTATATCTCTCTTTGTCACCGGTTTGTTTCCGATAATTCTCATAATTTGCCTTTAGCATATAGAACAATGCAGCTTGTGTTTCTTCTGCTGTTGAGTAGGGCATAAGTCGCACATCCACATTTTCCTTGTTATAGGTACGCCATTCCGTTTCCAGAAAAACGAAAAAATCGTCCCAACTCTGGGGGATGTCTTTAAAACCCAAGTCATTCCATAATGCAGTGTTAATTCCTAGTGTTATACCTGTAGCATATCCCATTGGCAATGCGCACATATTTCCATCTCGATCGTAAAGCTCATTGCGAATTTCGTCATACAATGTATTTGAAAGCTCTGTTATAGCAGGATTTGTTAAAGGTATACAGAATCCCCTATCGCGCAGAGCCTTAAAACTTTGGTTATCATCTGGGCTGATAATATAGATGTCCACCTCGCTATTGTGTACGAGCATGTTGGATGTTATTTCGTAGCCGTTTAGTCTTCGTGTCTGGTTCAGTACCATATCTGGATATTGTTTGCTATACAGGACATTCAAATCGCCAATGTACCCCGCCAAGTTCAGCTTATGAATCGAATCCAAATCGCGAATGCGATCTGCTAAGATTTGATTTCTGTTATAGAAAACCAAGTTTTCGTCTGAACAGAGCAATCCACTGCATTGTGAAAAGGGGCATTTTCCAACGGCTTTTTTATTCTGTGGATTGGATACTTCAACTCTGTAAACCAAATCACTCATATAATAGATTGCTTGTTCTTCAGCACAATAATATGACTTTGATAGATCCGCTTGTGTTTCAAGGAGCACGTCGATGGTTCCTGTTTCGATATTTTGAGCTTCAATTCTTGTTCCGTTTTCGCTCGAACGCGCATATATTATTCTCTGATCTTGAGCGCAAAGAAGCGACTGCACATGATCGATGGGGATCGCCATCATTTTGCCATCCGATGCTAGATAGTACAGCTCCCTTTGATCGCAGTTTTCCCTCTCCAACAGCATGTAACAAACGCCGCCATCCCATATTGTATTGCAGAACCGCGGCATATACTCCCGAAAGCCGCCATCCTCCACAAAGCCAAACAAATCAACGTCCATCAGTTTCGTGCGCTCGATACCATCGCCGCTGATATTCCATTCACACATTGCAGCTCCTGTAAAGCACATCTTGTCATTGACCATTCCATACTCGGCCTCAATTGCCCAAAGGATGTCATGACCATCGGTAAACAGAATTGCCTCATGCCATGCATCACCGCCGTCATCGTTCCAAACGCGATATGTCTTCACGGCACCATCCGCTGGGCGTAGCAGGTATAGCTGTTGCCGCGCTTGTTCATATGCAACTGCGCTTTTGTTAAACAGGGATACATTTGTAAATACCGCATTCTCGGGTAGTTTCTGCTCTTCCGCAGCCTCCAAAGCATTTTCTGCGTAGGAACTACTGAAAACGAAGCAGATAATCAGTATACATATAATAAAATCAAGGAACGTTGAGCATCTCTTCATGGATTTATCCTCCCGTCTGGTTTCAATAATGATTGTTGCACCAGATTTGGGCAAATGAGACTTACAAGAATATCCCCTACTTGGTGCAACAATCATATCCTGCCATAATAAGTTTGTAGGCTAATGAAAAGGAACTATGGCGACATCATTGTGAATTGTGATAAATCAGTGAACTCCTCGAAGTGCAGTGTTTTACCCACACTCTGCATGCGTTCATTGACACATGGAGTAGTTTTGTTCGCACGGGTGTCAGCCATCAAAGTCATGGACTCCTCCCTGATAAATACCTCGAACGCCCGAAGGGGCATTGGAAACTACATAGTATTTGTATTTCACCCCAGATATCAGAGAAAAACCGTTGCCTCCTTGCCAATTTTCAATAATACTCGACGTGCCATTTGCGGGAACTGTCGTAGCAATCGTTACGCTCCCCAAGTTGCTGCTGCTTCCACTTTTCCTTACGCTTATAATTGCTGTGACAGTTTTACTGCTTGAAAGTGTAGACTGATATTGACAAGCTCCATAAGCACCAAAACCATTCTGCGGCGAAGGTGGGTTGGTTACAGTTTTTTCATTCCAGCCTGCGCTCAATGATCCATCCACAATACTATACCCAGTGTCAGGGTAGGTTTTGTCGTATTTCACCTTGAGATATGTAGTAGCGCTGGCCGTAGAGAAGACGAAAATTGAACAACAAACCAATAGTAATGCCAACATTTTCCTAAACATATTCTTGCTCCTTTCTGTTTCCAAGAACAAACCTCTAGTGCAAACGACGAATTCCAGCTGCGGTTCCAACTATGCTGTCTTCATGCACATACGTCAATCACCCCTTTAGTTTATCATCATATCAACTAGCATCATCGATGGTTGATATGTAGTCACAACTTTGCTAGAGCATTTCGCGCCCCATTGATTATCATTTTTTTCTTTTATACAATTATATCAATTATTCATCATTATTAACAAACTTGGCATGTAAAGGTTCCTTGTAGGCATGAACAGTTGCCAAGATACCTTCCAGGTTCTTGAAAGGAGTATACTATTTCTTATTTTGGGTAATTATGTTTCCGATGATATGCAATATACTAGTAGAAAAGGATAGGTAGGGTTAATGAATGGTTGGGGCAAAGATCATAGAAATGCGGCAAAAACTCGGGTGGTCTCAGGCTCGTTTAGCAAAAGCCCTGAATGTTAATACCAAATCAATCAAGAATTGGGAAAATGAAGTTTCTGATCCTTCCCTGAAGAATGTAGTACAACTCGCAAAAGTCTTCTCTGTGACCACAGACTATCTGCTGGGTTTGGAAGCCACATGCTCTATTAGAGTTGACTCTCTATCCGAAAAGGATCAGAAGTGTTTGAGATCAATATGTCAAATTTTCATCAATAATTTTTATGATAATGATTGATGCGATCAATTTATTGATAAGCACGCTTCCCTGCCAAACGAGAAATTGCCGAAAAAAGAATCCCTATCGTATAAGGACATAATAGTTCTCGCCTAAATACCAACAAAAGAATGGCAAATACAATTTCGAGACAGCTTATGCATCTAGATCGAGTGATAAAATGTTTCCTGGCCTGATATAGATAAGCTTTCTTTGGATGGAGTATGCATGGATTCAGAAGTAAGACTATAAATGACACAAGGTCAACACTTATTAAAAAATAGAGATTATACTCAATCCGGCATGATAATAAGCCTGCCATGAGAGCGATTGCCATGAGTATGAAGCAATGCAAGTGAGAGGAGGCGTGATAGCCGCCTCCGAAAGTTTGATTCATATAATAGATTGCAATTATCATGATGCAAAATCCCAGTTCATCAAAGATGAGACCTATCAATATTAGGCACAGCGTACTGAGTACCGTATAAATCAAAACATCTAATCCATAGATTAGCAGGTTTTCTTGTCCTTTGCAATATGGCAAAAGTCTTTTCGCAATATACGCAGCCATGCGATTGATCATAATTTCACACCCCTTCAAACGGAATCATGATTTCTGCGATTGCTTTCTCCTGAAGTATTTGAAACTGAAACAGTCCTCCTGCCTGTTCAACTGTGCGCCGGATGCTTGCCAGGCCATAACCCGGCTTATGTTTGCGCTTGGAGGACAGATATTTCCCGCCTTCCATATGGATCGTATTCACATTTACATTGTTCATACAGGTGATATATAGCATATCGCGCGTTTTTGCGAACTTAAGAAGGATATGTCTGGGTGTATCCTGCGTCAAGCGCTGTGTTGCCTCAATCGCATTGTCCAACAGGTTCCCAAGAAGCGCGCAAAAATCGGTTTCGTCAATGGGCAGAGCCATCATGGGGTATGCGATAAATTTGAAATCTATACCGAGCTGACACATGTGCGTTCGTTTTGCAGACAACACCGCGTCAATGGCAAGGTTTCCCGTTGTTGTATGCATCAACAAATACTGGACATCCAATTCGTCCAAATACTTCCGTCCTTCTTCAATGTACCCGTCTTCAAACATTTGCTTCAGCAGGGCATATTGATGTTTGAGATCGTGCTGGTATTCCCTGAGCTTTTCATACAGGGCACGCGTTTCCTGCAGATGCGTCTTGCTCATGGAAGCTGCCACAATTTGCGCTTCCAGTTTGCCTCGTTCCTCCGCAACGTGCGACAGTAGCTCCAGAAGAACAAGCGCACAGACCGCTGCAAACAGCAAAGAGAAAATCGTGATAAGCACTGGTTTGCTTGGAACGTTCTCTGTCCATGCGAGGCTATATTGCATCTCTATGGCTCCAATCAGGGCAACGTTCAATACAATATATATCAGAAGCGCCCATATGGACAGCTTATCCTGTCGGGGTTTCAATCGCGTTACCGTAAACAGCACAATGGATGCCATAATATTCGTACACAAAACATAGCCAACTCTTAGCAAAGTAGTCTCCATCAATTTTTCCCATGTAGTATCTGCGATCATCAAGGTCACAGAGGAACAGAGATTTACGGTGCAAAGCATCAAGACGCCCAGGCAAATATTCCACGCAAGGATTACAGATTTCTTGTCTGAAAAAACCATGAATGAGTAGACAGTGGTAAAGATCCATACCACGGAATCCGTTACAGGAATATCGAACCATATGTACAAAGAATAAAAACACGCAACGCCGATGATCATGAGTGCATTTGCAAATGCGGCTTTCTTTGCGGATAATTCAGGCTTTTGATTCAAACGTCTATGCAGGAAGAAGGAATATAACCAAGCCTCAAAAATATTAATTCCAATTTCAAATAGAATCCAAAGTGTACACATTGTTTTCTCCCTGAAATACCTTTTTGAATTGAAGCATGACACTTTCCCAGCAGCGTGCGCTCAGGGGTATGGTTGTGCCGTCCAAAAGCAATATCGAAATCCGCGTGATGCGTTGAATATGTAAGAGATTGACGATATAGCAGCGATGGCACTGTACAAAGATTTCATCAGGAAGCAGTCTGCGAAGTTCAGTAAACTTCATACGAATGTGTACTGAGTTTTCCATGGTCGTCAAATGGATATCAACGTAATGCCCCTGTGTTTCTGCATAGATAATGGTTTTCGGATCAATTTTTACCGCCTGCTTGTTATCCATCAGAACAATCCAATCTCCATGACGAAACAACCATTGACGATAGGAAATATCCAGACATTCAAAAACTTGCGCCTCTGTGATCGGTTTTTGTAAATATCGCAATGCGCATGCCTTGTACCCTTCAATGGCATATTGACCATAATTCGATACAAACACAATTTGCATGTTCTCATTCGTCTGGCGAAGATGCTCGGCTAGTTGTAAGCCGCTGAGTTCTCTGGGAAATTGAATGTCCAAAAACGCAACGTCAAATGGGAGTGCATTGTTTAGGACATTGAGCAGTTCTTCAGAAGATTCAAATATGGACACTGAAATTGATTCGACATTCTTCTTTGCCTTCCAACGTTGAACCATGGTCGTAACTGTCGAGACAGAAAGAGCCTCATCATCGCATATTACAATTCTCATTGCAAAATCTCCTACCCATTTCTCAAGTTGATTATACTCCATCGTTATCCTGAATTCAATATTACGCCGATGGAATGGTGCATTATTCTACACCATTTTGAGAAAAAAGTATCTCGATTTGATGTATGGTAACAATCAGTCATGCCCAAACGACATGAATTCATGAGAAATTTTAATTTTGTTCACTTTTTGTAGTATTATAAAAGTCGAAAGGAGTTGAAAACAATGCTAAATTCTCTTCTGGTAGCAATGACAGATCTTCTTTGTGAGTATGGCAGATGGGGTGCAGGATTACCGAGTTGCCATGGAGCTTTTGAACCTTCCGTTCCTCAAGAACTGGTAGAAGAGCTCGATGAGAAAGAATCGCAGGTATCCGATTAAACATCTCCGGACGGCAGTTCTTTGCAAGTGGCATGCGTATTCGACAAACCTATGACATTCCTTGTCATAGGTAACGACTCGGCATGCATGGATTCGGCAATGGGAATTTGAACGATTGCATAGAATTCAGTTGAATCCAAATGCTTTGAACATGCTTCAAATGACGCAACTATACAAGCAGAAGGAAAGTGTTCCTGCCAGTTGGAGGGTACTTGGTTCTCCCACCGTATTGACAACACCAAATTCAATGTGAAGGTTCCGGAGAACCGTTCCTTCGGAACAGAACACAAAACCCCGCAGACAAATACCTGCGGGGTTTTGTGCATCAACCAAAGTGATAATGTAGAGATTTGAATTCAATTTTACCTGGATCGCACCATTCAAAACTTGAAATCTGGAGTTTCTATTCCGTGGTCAATTATATCTATTGTATTCTTGTACAGTGGGGACGGTTCCAACGGCATTGAGATAGCACAAACGGAGAGAGGGAAGCAAGCGTAGATGGAGTGATAGAAAGAGAAACAA
>CACZNZ010000154.1 GCA_902782625.1 uncultured Lachnospiraceae bacterium
CGGGGTAGCGATGTTTCTGCTGGTATCCGTGTTCGGAGCGTTGCAGCCACACCGGTCATTCGCTCATTCACTGCTTGCGGGAGTTGCCTTCTCCGCTTCCGTTTATATGATCTCGCAGACAGCAGTCCCGTACTTCGCCATTGGCTTTGCGACGCACCTGCTACTGGATCTTCTCAACAGGAAAGGCGAGCAGCTTCTGTATCCTCTCAAGAACACATACTGTCTTGGAGTATGCAGTTCTTCCGGGGTGGTAAACGATATCCTGTTCGCGTTCGGACTCGTGGCAACGCTCTTCCTGCTCTATATGTCACCGACTGTCCAGGGTCTGATCACAAAGGCGATGGACATGATGCACTCAATGGGTGTATAAAAAGAAGCCCTTCCGATGAACGGTTGGGCTTTTGTTGTGTGCTTCCCGAATGATGTTATTCAAGTTCCGGGTATTTGCAAGCATCGTGAATCTGTCTTGTTTGTTGATCAATGTATACAAGCCCGCCTTTTACATTGAAGCCCTTGCTCAAAAGAGCACCAATGGTCATGCTTATCTGCAGAGCTTTTGGTGTGTCATTTGCGTCCTGTTTGTCATAATCCTTCGTCTCATAAACACCAACGCTTCCATCTTTGAAGATGACAATGAAATCAGGATAGGTTGGCATCTTAACCTCAATCGTTTTGCCGCGAAGCTGATTCCGAACAACATAAGGAATGCAGAATGCATTTGCGCCGTGGTCGGCATTTTTATACCAGAGAAGCACATTGTTGTTAGGATCATCAAGAATTTTCTCGAATATCAGTTCCGGGCCACTGGCTGTAGACGGAAGTGGGAAATGCATCAAACCTTTGCTTGTTTCAACGGCATTTGGCGGGTAACGGAATCTATTGGGGAATTCAAATGGTGCTGGATTGAACTCATATGCGGACATTTGTCTGATAGCATCATCAAGTTCTCTGATCAGTTTCCTAATCATCCCCTCATTACTCAATATCAGCTTGCTGGTTTCAGCACTTGAATTTTCATCCAGTTCAGTAAACCCGCCCACATTTTTTCGAAAGAACCTGGTGATCTGCTTTTTCAAATATTCTTTTGATGCTTTCGGGTATGCTTTTCTGTCAATAAGCTCACTGAGCATCTTTTTCACTTTATCGGCAAGAATCGTTGGGGTATCACTTATAGAGAACGAAGAACCTGTATCTGTAATCAGGGAATCACCTTCATCGTCAAAGAGGTCGTCAGAGATTTCCATAACTCCGCCTTTGAAGGTGATCTGACCGATTGCCGCTTCATTTACATTCGAATTAAACCTTTTTGAATAAGCACTCAGAATACTCTTAGCAGCTTTGTTGATATCAATAGCACTTGGTTTTAAATCTTCTGCAATCACATTGATGGAAGAAAGGATTTCTTCTGCTTTCCGTATATATTCACCATAGAGTACAGCATAATCAGATCCGGGTTTCTTATTTGCTACAGGAGTGGGCGATGTCGGCTTAGAAGGCTCTGTCACAAACGTAGATGGCGCTGCGGGTTCAACAGTAGTGGTGTCTATCTCTTCAAACGCTTCAGGTTGCGGAGAAACTCGTTTTGGAATATCTACAGGCTGTCTGATCGTAAGTGGCTTTTGAAGGAGATCGGAATAATCCTGTTCTACTCCTGCCTCGATATTAGGATTGGAAGCTGTTGCTGTAGAATAATCCACCGTAATAACCTTCTGGTTTACTACACCAACATCATCACCAAATGCCTGATTGAACTCTTTTTCCAGTTCGTAACTATTGTTCGGAACATAGACATATCCGTAATTCAGATCATCATCGAAATAATGCTTATATGTCTTATTTGCAAATTTGTTCGGTTCCGGCATACGGAAGATACGCCCAAGTGTCTGTACATCGAATGAACTGTCTGCATTGGCATCTTTTCGGGTAGCGACGCGACGATAGCGGAGAAGAACATGAGCCCTTGGGCAATCCCACCCAGTCGCAACGGCTTGCTTAAACAGAAGAACACGTACATCATTCCTGTCGAGATTCTGAATGATATCGTCAGAGGAACGTAGTTTATCTTTCTTGTTGTCGGTTTCAGAAATCCAGATGGCATACGTGTTATGCTTGTTGTTCTCATATTCCTTATCAAGAAGGTCTTTCACTTTAATGATGTCTTCATTCGTTTTATCATCGTTGAATTGTATCAAGAGCAGAGGGATGACATCTGAGCCTTCAGCACGATACTTCTGCTCAAGAAGATCTCTCTGTCGAAGTGAAAGTTTCAGGAAGAACTCGTCAATCGTATCGTATTGAGAGATTTCGTCATCGGTGTAGTCTGTAGCAGTATTGAAACAGACACCTTTCTTGACCATGCCCTCCTCAATAACGTCACCTACAGGAATCGTATGCTTTGCATCAGCGCGGAGCATCTGCTCATTAGACGGTGTGGCACTCATTCCGACGATGACATACGGGTCAAAGAATTCAATGATTTTCTTATAGCTATCCGTACCATAA
>CACZNZ010000155.1 GCA_902782625.1 uncultured Lachnospiraceae bacterium
ACGGTATCTGTAGTTCTTACCAGCGTGCTGGATCCGGAGCAGGTGGTGCTGGGCGCCGTTCCTGTGAACTCTCATGATGTTGCGATCGACAAGCTTGTTCTGGACAAGTTCTTAAAAGAAGATCTTGGCAAGACGATCGGACTTGATTCCATGGAAGATTTCATAGGACGCAGGATCACAGTGCCTAATCTGGACGATTACACAATAGTCGGGATCACTGATACTGAATCCCCGTCCATGTTTGTGGATCAGGGGCAGGCAATGTACATTTTGTCAAATGCCAGCGATGTAAGCGACGAGATATCTTTTGGATATGCAGAGGATGAAAATGAAGAGGTAGATGCGGTTTCAAGCGGCACTATCATGGATATTGATATCGCGAAGGGTGATATAAAGATCGAAAATGGCCATAAGCCTGAAAAGGCTTATGAGGTCATAATCAATGAGATCAATAAGGATGATGTAAAAATAGGCAAAGAGATCGGTCCGGAAATCGGGGGGCATAAGCTGACCGTCGTTGGGTATTACACCAGCAATTATGCAGATGATGACACATATTATGTGAATTCTGAAACGGTAAGGCTGTACTATATCGGAAAGCAGAAGAACTTTTCGGCGTACGCTACTGACGTCAACCTGCTGAAAGCGATTCTGGATGAGTCAGGCGTTCCTTCAAGTGTAAATGATATACGCGACAGGAATAAATATATAAACTCTCAGAAAGACGTGGTGATCTCTGCTCTTATTGTTGCGGCTATTATCATGCTTATCTCACTTATAGAGATGTACCTGATGCTCAGATCCTCGTTCCTTTCCAGAATACAGGAAGTCGGAACCCTCAGGGCTATCGGACTGAAGAAAGGTGATATCTACAAGATGTTCATCGGAGAGATACTTGTGATCACATTTATCACGGCTATTCCGGGCATCCTGTTGATGCATTTCGCTCTTGCGAAACTTGTGAATCTCACCTACTATTTCGATAGCGTGTACATGCTGACACCTCAAATCGGGCTCATAACGTTTGCGATCATTCTGGTTTTCAACCTTATTGCGGGACTCATTCCGGTCTTTACGACCATGCGTAAGACACCGGCCCAGATACTGGCCAGAACGGATATATAACTGCATAGAGTAATAGAAGGTTCGTGCGACGAACCTGACAAACGAAAATGAGACGGGAGAAATCCCGTCTTTTTTTGTGTACCGGAGTTTTGTGAAGAAAACTACACGTGAAACTTTTTGCACAGTATTCTACATAAACTGAATGATATCCTGCAATTAATGACCGAAATCCGAAAGTGGCTGAACCCCAGTATTTTCAAGGCGTTGACAGCCGTTTTTCTGCGCGTAGAATGGGGACATCCCGTTCACAGACAAATGAACGGGCAAGCACGAAAGGAGATTGCGAGATGCGAAGAAAACTATCACTTATCCTGGTCTGGAGTCTGGCTTTGTTTATTGGAGCAATGGCTGTTTCGGGGGCTTCATACGCTGCTGCAGCCAACAGTCAGTACAGCTTATCCGGGGCCAGATACCAGCTGTATACGAATGCTGCATGCACTGCTGCGGCCACGGATGTAAATGGAAGCAACGCGGTCCTGACGACAGGCGCAAACGGAAAAGCCAATACGCTCAAAGTGAACCCGGGAACTTATTATGCTAAAGAGATAGCGGCAAGCAAGGGATATAAGCTCGATCCAAAGGTTTACACCGTAGTGGTCACCGCGTCTAATACTTCGGCGGCTCCTGCAACTTTTACATCCCCGGAGCCTCCTGCTTACGGTGTGCCTGAGTTCATCGTATTCAAAACAGATGCATTGGGGGCTGTTGACTACAGCGGGCTGACCGGAGCGACTTTTACGGTAAAGTATTATGATGTTGCGGAAAAATCCGGAATAGCTGGAGCTTCCCCGAAAGATCAGTGGACATTCAAAACTGTGAAAAAGAATGCTCCGGAAGAGGAGCCTGAAGGCACATACCTGGCGGGCTTCGACTGGCAGAATGATGACCCGGTCTCGTCAAGCCGCCCGGACAACGATCTGTTCTATAAAGGCGATAATGGTAAAAGGGTCCTGCCTCTGGGCTGGTTCACCATCGAGGAGACTTCGGCACCGGAAGGCTTCAAACTGACAGACAGGGTCTGCTATGGACATATTTATCTGGACAGCAAAGGGAATACCGTAACAGCACTCGAAGGGGCGAAAGCTGACAGCAGGCTGCAGACAAGTGTTATCAGGTTCGAAAATGAGCAGACTCCTAAAATAGGCACAACGGCTTCTATACAGGAGAACAACAGTGAGACAGTGGACGTTGTAAGCTATGAGGGGCTCATTCCCGGGCAGGAATATGTAGTCAGAGGCTGGCTTGTGGATACCGTAACGGGAGAGAAAGTGCAGGGATCTGATGGAAGCTCGGAACTTTCGACAGAAAACGCCACTTCCGGGAAGGTAGAAGTAACTCTTAAGACAGCCGGTTACGATGAAATACCGGGTCACAGTATGACTGCTTTCGAGGAGTTGTATCTGGTCAGTAAAACAGGAGAAACAGACAATGAAACACTGGTCGCGGAGCATAAGGATATTAATAACAAGGACCAGACAGTAGAGGTCTATCAGGATCTGAAAGTGCAGAAGAAAGTTACCGGTGACCTTGGCGACCGGACGAAGGAGTTTGAGTATACAGTGGAGTTAGAGGGACTGGAACCCGGGCAGTCATATACAGTTGAAGGATATGACAGTAAGACATTCAATGTTGATCAGTCAGGCAAAGCACTGATCCCGCTGAAACTCGTGGACGGCAAGGACGTAACGATAAAGCAGCTTCCGAAGGGAGCAAAATACCGCATAACTGAGGAGGCATCGGACCATGTTGCCAGTTTCGAAGTGTTCTCGGAGGATATGGCAGATAAAGGAGCAAAAATCGTCAAGGCTTCAGGAAGCAATGAAAATGATGTTGAGGAGGATCTTGCGACAGCTTTCGAGACGGTAGATATTCTGGACGGAACGGTGGTTGTTGCCTGGGAAAACAACAAAGATAATACAGAGAGGATCGCCCCGGATACAGGCGATAACAGTATAAACAGCATATTAATATATGCCGGTATGACATTTGCCTCAGCGACGGCGTTGGCAGTTTTTGCTGCAACAGGCAGAACGAACAGAAGGAGGGAAGCGAAGAATGATAAGGCGATCAGATAAGACCCGGAGAGATAAAAAGACAAAGGTGTGCATACTAACAGCACTATTAGTCATATTGCTGGCGATGCCGGCTTTTGCGGCAAACGAAACCGAAGAAAAAGAAATAGCCGGTGAAGAAGAAAGTGCTGTGACGGAAGAGATTCAGGCAACCGGTGAACAGGCAGATGATGATGCACCGGAAAATGAAGCTGAAGAAATAAAGGAAGATACAGGTGCTAAAGAAGACAGTGAAAAGAATGGGGACGAAACAGCAACTGAAGAATTGCCGGATAAAAAAGGAGAAGCAGTGGAAGAACCAGCACCGGAGCCGGAAGAAGCACCGGAACCGGTAGAAGCGCCGGCTGCAAAGAAGGAGCCGGTAATGCTGAAAGCGAGCAGCAGCGGAAACGTGTCTTACTCTGCAAAAAGAGTAGGCTCAAATGCCGGGGAGACGAGCGTGTTCAGCGTGACTTCCGGCGGTAAGACATATACCGGAGCATGCGCCGAACAAGGCGTGACAATG
>CACZNZ010000156.1 GCA_902782625.1 uncultured Lachnospiraceae bacterium
AAGCCTACCAGCACCTGATCTCCTTTGATAAGAATCGGGCGTTTCACAAGCATACCGTCTGTCGCAAGAAGCTCATACTGCTCCTGCTCACTCATTCCGGGCAGTTTATCCTTGATGTTATTCTGACGGTAAATCTGTCCGCTGGTATTGAAGAATCTTTTGAGTGGAAGTCCACTTTGCTTATGCCACTTCTTCAATTCCTCCACTGTTGGATTGTCCTCGGCGATATGTCTTTTTTCAAATTCCACGCCATGATCATTCAACCATTTTTCGGCTTTTTTGCAGGTTGTGCATCTGGGATAACAGACAAACAGTGTATCCATCGTTTTGATCAGCCTTTCAGATCAAAGATCTTGCCCTGATCTTCGCCATAGATGCCCCATGCATCGATAGCAGCTTTCAGCTCTGGATAGTTTCCGGAATCAGCAGCTGCTCTTAAGGTCTGTCCTTCCATAACAGCATCGATACCCTGACGGAATGCTTTAGCACCTGCAGCAGATCCCATCGGATGTCCGTGAACCGCTCCGCCGGCTGCGATCATAACGTCTTTACCGAACTTGTCAATGATATCCTGGATATGTCCCTGTGTGGTTCCGCCACCTGGCATAGGCATGATCGGTTTAATATGTCCGAACGGCTGAAGCATCTTGTATCCTGCATAGATAAATGCATCTTCCATCATCGGGAACTTGCCGTATGGAGAAAGTGCGATGATCATGTCAAGACCAGCCATCCTCGGAAGAACCGCACCGATCAGGTTCAGGCTCATACCGGACCATGGGGACTCATATACAGCACCGATGTAATCGGAATGTGCAAGTAACGGAACATCAATCTCAGGATCTTCTGCGATCATGCGGCAGGCATCCAGACCAACTGTATTATAGTTAAGAAGCAGGCAGTTTCCGCCATTTTCCATAACTGTAAGAGCGTTCTTCTTCAGGTTCTCTGTTCTGTCTGTGATATTGAAAGCGAATAATGTCTTCTCACCCTTCACCTTGTCTGCTTCTTTTACAGCAGGCATAACTGCCTTAACACGATCTTCCAGTGGGCAGTATGGAGGATTGGCAACAAGCTCATCATCCTTGATGACATCGATTCCGCCAACAGCTGCCTCATAAGCAAATTTAGCGGTTGCCTGTGGATCAAGACCAGTACAAGGTTTGATCATGTTGTTCAGAAGCGGTCTGTCCTGTACTCCTAAGATATCGCGGATACCCTGAACACCGAATTTCGGTCCCTGGAAGTTCTTTAAGAAGCTCTCCGGGAATTCAAGATCAAGGAGTTTTACTTCTCCGGAACTGGAGATATTACCGATAACAGTAGTGAGCATCATGGAGAAGGACGGTCCGAAGTTCCATGCCGGGAAGGCAATACGGATAATGAAATGTCTCTTCTTGATGTCGGTCGGCAGGCCGCAGGAATAAGTAGGTGTCTCATAAACGCCAAGAACTCTGGCAATACTTCTTTCACGAACCTCCGGAGTCTCTCCCGGAACCTTCAGCCATGTACCGCAGCTCTGCTCGATTCCAAGAGCTACTGCGAATTTCAGTGCATTTGTGTCAAGTGGTGTTGCACAATAGTAAGTTGCAATGACAAAATGGTCTTTTTCAAGATTTTCTGGATACTGAACTGTGATAGGATCTACAAACATAAATTCCCTCCTGTATTCTTTAAAACAGCCTCAGGTTACTTCGTTCTTCTTTTATAAGGCTATTATAGTATTGCATTTTAAAAATGAAAATATAGAAAATATTTTCACTAAACGGATTGTTTTCTTTATGTCAGATCGTCCACAGCATCAGCCAGATCTCTGTCAATAATCAGGACATCCACCAGGTTCCCTTTTAGCAGAGATTTCACTGCATGCGCTTTTCCTTTTCCTGATGCCACCACAATCTTAAGCGGGATCTTTTTATATTCATCAACCGAAATGGACACTGTCCTGTCCTTTAGAGATGTCTGGCATTCTTTTCCATCCTGATTGAAGAAACGGAGAAGAAAATCACAGACCGCATTTTCTTTTTGAATCTCTCTGATTTCTTCCTCGTTAAGATAATCCGATGTCAAAAGAGGAGTATCCATCTTCGGATAAATGGATCCGACACCGCTGACAGAGATGTCGATTTTCCCGTACATTTTCTCCAGTTTCTGATAATCCGGCTGACTGGTAATCCTCTGATATTCTTCGACGGACGCGCTAAGTCCCGGAGCCGCTGTCACCATCGTATTCCCGCCAAAAGACATCGCCGCCCTGCGGACGAGAGATTTTGCCTGAAGTTCTTTTACACTGTGCTCTATGCTCCCATGCATGGTAATGATGCTGGCAGGAACTTTTCTGCATGGATTCAGATACTGGATCAGGTGATACATGGTCCCTCCCCAGTTTAACCCGATCACATCTCCGTCATTGATCACCCTCTGGATATATCTTGCGCCTTCGAGT
>CACZNZ010000157.1 GCA_902782625.1 uncultured Lachnospiraceae bacterium
ATTGCTGATCTATTTTCTTTATACCGTATTGCTCCCGCACCAGAAAATTGTTCTTTCAGTGGCGGCATTTTCAGAACATGTTTTTCTGGAGACCGATGGCTTCTCTCAATATCTGGATGAATTCTTCGAAGCGGAAGGAATCGAAACCTGCCTGGTGCAGAACCTTGACCAGAGCAATTCCCAGACTGCCATGGTCTTTCCTGCCCTGGTTGCGGCGAAAGAGCTCGACCTGCTTTTCTGTACGGAAGAACAACTGAAACAGCTTGCAGCCGCGGATTACCTGGCTCCCCTTGATGAAATCATTCCAAAGGAAGAACTGGATAAGATTCATTCTGCACATCCGGATCTTCTGCTTTCAGAAGACTTTCCGGTAAGATCAGAAGATGGCCAGGTAAAAACCGACGAAACCATATCAGAAGAGTGTGGGATCCGACTGATAAACAACCCCATCCTGAAAGATTATGTAATATCCGGAGAAGATCCCATTCTCTGCATTATCGCAAATACCCCAAGATCAGAAAACTGCCTTGCCTTTCTGCAAAAGCTGCTGGAGAAGTTCTAAAAACGGCGGGAATGCATCCTCTGCATTCCCGCCGTTTTTCATTCATGTACGAAAGGCCAAAAAACCATGATCAGCCTTTTACACCACCGAGCGTTATCCCTTTTACGAAGTTGTTCTGGATAAACGGATAGACAATGACGATCGGAAGTACACCGACAACAGCCATCGCCATACGTACTGATACACTCGGAATTGAAGCAAGGCCTTGGTTCGCATTCGATATGGTACTTGAATTCTGCATCAGGAACTGAATATTCTGAATCATGCGGTTCAGCAGGTTCTGGATGGAGTACAGGTCTGTTCTTTTTGTCAGATAGATATACCCGTTCATCCAGTCGTTCCAGTAACCAATCCCGATGAAAAGACCGATCGTCGCGACGATAGGCTTTGCCAGCGGAAGGGCGATGCTGAAGAAAGCCTTAAACTCTGATGCCCCGTCGATATAGGCTGCTTCCAGCAAAGCATCCGGAATGCCTGTCACAAAATAGGACTTCATCATAAGGACATTGAACGCGTTCATCAACAGGCTTGGAATCAGCAATGCGAAGAATGTATTCTTGATTCCAAATACTGTAGAGTAATTGATATAGGTCGGTACAAGACCGCCGTTGAAAAGCATGGTGAAGAACACGATAAATGTCAGAATGCCTCTTCCCGGAAGGAACTGCTTGGAAAGCGCGTATCCAAGAAGCGTAGTGATCGTAAGTCCCAGCAAGGTTCCAACAATTGTCAGAACAATCGATATCAAGTATGCATGCACTACAGAGTTGCCGCTTGTGAAAATATATTCATAAGCATAAAAGCTGAGCTTTTCCGGGAAGAATGAATATCCGTTCCGGATCAGGACATCATTGTCCGTGATGGATGAAATAAGAAGCAGCAGCAGTGGAAGAATTGCGCACAGCGTAATGATAGTCATCACGACATGGCCAAAAATCTGAAACCTTTTCTCCTGTCCCATTTTCTGCATGATATTCCGCCTCCTTTCCCATCAAAACAGTGCACTGTCCGGATCCAGCTTGCGTACGGCAAGGTTCGCGCACAGCACCAGTACAAATCCGACCAGTGACTGATACACACCTGCAGCTGCGGACATCGTGATATCACCAAGTTCCAGAAGGCCTCTGTAGACATAAGTATCGATGGTATTCGTTACGGAATACAGAGCACCGGAGTTCTGCGGCACCTGATAGAACAGACCGAAATCAGAATAGAAAATTCGTCCGATCGCCATCAGAGTCAGCATGATTATGGTCGGGCGCAGCAACGGAAGCGTAATCTTACGGATCTGCTGCCACTTTGTCGCGCCATCAATCGCTGCCGCTTCATAATACCCTCTGTCAATGCCGATGATCGTAGACAGATAGATAATACAGTTATATCCGATCCCTTTCCACAGGTTTACAAAGACCAGGATAAACGGCCAGTACTTCTTTTCCTGATACCAGGAAATCGGATCCTTTCCAAAAAGTTTGAGTATCGTATTATTTACAAAGCCGTTCTCAGCAGACAGGAAAGCAAATACCAGATAGCTGATGATAACAGCCGAGAGCAGATACGGAAGCAAAATCACGGACTGGTATAACTTCTTGATTTTCGATACCATCTCTGACAGTATGATCGCAACCAGTATCGCAAAGAATGTATTTACTATAATAAAGACAAGGTTGTAGCAAATCGTATTTCTTGTAATAACAAAAGCATCCTGCGTGGAAAACAGATACCGGAAATTCTTCAGGCCTGCCCATTTTGAACCATAAATAC
>CACZNZ010000158.1 GCA_902782625.1 uncultured Lachnospiraceae bacterium
AGGTCTTAAAATCGCAGGATCGAGTATATCCACTCGGTTCGTCGCTGCCATGATAATGATCCCGGAATTGGTTCCGAATCCATCCATCTCTACAAGAAGCTGGTTGAGTGTCTGTTCTCTTTCATCATGCCCGCCGCCAAGACCGCTTCCTCTTCTTCGGGCAACGGCATCAATCTCATCGATAAATACGATACAGGGAGCATTTTCTTTTGCCTGCTCAAACAAATCTCTTACACGAGATGCACCGACACCCACAAACATCTCCACAAAATCAGATCCGCTGATAGAGAAGAAAGGAACTCCGGCTTCACCTGAGATCGCTCTGGCAAGCAATGTCTTACCGGTTCCGGGAGGGCCTACAAGAAGAACACCTTTGGGAATCCTGGCCCCCATATTTGTATATTTTGCAGGGTCTTTCAGAAAGTCAACGATTTCTTCAAGTTCTCCTTTTTCTTCTTCAAGACCTGCTACATTGTCAAAGCGGACTTTTTCCCGGGAAGGATTCTGCATTTTTGCGCGGCTTTTTCCGAAATTCATCATCTGAGCTCCGCTTCCACCGCCACCCATTCTGCTCATCATCATAAACATGATCACAAACATCACGAGGACTCCTGCCCAGGGGAGCAGAGAAACAAGTCCTCCTCCGGAATCCCTGACCTGTTCCACCTGATAACTGATCTTATGTTTTCTTGCAACAGCTTCTGCTTCTCCTATGTCGGTGACATTGAGAAGATACTGTTCTCCTTTTTTTGTCTCGATGAGAACCTGGCCGGTCGGAACCTGTGCATTCTGACGCAAAGTCATGGAAGCAATCTTTCCTCTTTCCGCATCTTTTTCCAGTTTCTCATAACTGTAACCTTCTTCATCCCGTGTAAAAGTGTTTCCTCTGTTTGTCAGAAAGGACACGGCAAAATACAGAACACCAAGGATGATCAGAAAGGTTATTACACTTCTGGTATTCCTCAATCAGTTTCTCCTTTCTCTTTTTCTTCCGATACGATACCGCCTCCTGATGTATCCGGGCGAATGACACCGATAAACGGAAGGTTCCTGTACTGCTGAGCATAATCCAGTCCATAACCAATTACGAACTCGTCCGGAATATCAAATCCCAGATAATCAATCTCAACTTCAACTTCTCTGCGATCCGGCTTGTTGAGCAGTGCGCAAAGCCGCAGGGATGCAGGATTTCTCTGCATAAGTACAGGCATCAGATAATGAAGAGTACGCCCGGAATCTATGATGTCCTCTACGATCAGAACTTCTTTATTCTCCAAAGTATCATCCAGATCCTTCTTGATTCTAACGATGCCGGAAGAAGATGTACCGTCTCCGTAGCTGGAAACCTGCATAAAATCGATAGAAACAGGAACGGTTATCCTTTTTGCCAATTCACAGGCAAAGAATGCGCCGCCTTTCAGAATACAGATCAGGTGAACCTGTTTGCCAGCATAATCCTTGCTGATCTGTTCTCCGATTTCTTTTACTTTTGCATCAACTACAGATTCTGGAATTAAAACACTGATTCTGTCTGCCACTTTGATTTCCTCCTTATTTTCTGAACACGAAGCACTGTCTGTGTGTGTTCTGTCACTTTGTAAGCTTCACTGATCCTTTCTCCGACGATCCACAAAACATGGGATCCTTCTGCTAAAAGAAGCATCTCCTCTCTTGCAGATGCCGGAATCTTGTGGTCGATAAAATACCGGCGCAGCTTTTTTTTGTGCCCTGCCTGATCAATCACAAGATAATCACCGCTTTTTTTTGTCCTTATGTGAATACGACTTTTTATTTTATCATAATCAAAGAATGCCGTATAGTCATTTTTTTCGGCATTCTTGAAATATGTCTCTGCATCCAGCACATTAAAAAAGAAACTCTCTTCCTCCCCGGGGATCATCAGCTGTGCTACTCCCTCTGTAAGATCCACCGTAAGATCCACACTGTCACGAGGCAGCTCTTCTTCCTTTTCTCCGATGTACAATCCTTTTCCTTCACGCACAGCAACCAGGCCATAAGGAAGATTTTGTCTTTTACCCTCTGGTTTTAAAAGCAGCTCTTTCACTGCTGTAACGTGGACGGCAGAGAGATCTTTACGTTTTCCGGCTGCCTTTTCCATCATCTTCAGCAAAAGTGCTTCCGTCTCATATTCCGAGATTTCCTCCCAGGCTGTTTCCGGCAAAAACCATCCTTTTTGCCGGACAATTGCATGACGTTCCCACAGTGAATCAATCCGGTTTTCCACCAAAACAGAAAGCTTCCGCATCTTTTCTGCAAGGGATGATATGTGTTCTACTGCTTTCGGATTGATTTCTCCGAACAAAGGGAGGATTCGGTTTCTGATATAGTTTCTCCGGTAATGTTCTTCCTGGTTAGAGCTGTCTGTGACATAGTTTTGTCCGAGCCGTTCCAGAATTACCAGAATCTCTTTTTTCGAGAGACAAAGAAGTGGCCTTATCACTTTTTTATTAACCGGTGCGATTCCACACATGCCATCAAGTCCGGTTCCTCTTGCTATATGGAACAGAAGCGTCTCTGCCTGGTCATCTGCGTGATGCCCGACAGCAATCTTGTGACAGTCTTCCCGTTTAGCAATTTCTGAGAAAATGCGGTAGCGCAGCATTCTTCCTGTTTCTTCCAGACCAAGCCCGCGTTGGGATGCTTCCCATCCCACATCCACTCGTCTTACTGTCAGCGGGATACCCTGCTCCTTACAAAAGGAACGTACAAACGCCTCATCTCTGTCTGACTCCGGGCCGCGCAGCATATGATTGATATGCACCGCACGAAGATCCAGAGATCGATCAAGCAGATATCGTACCAGACAGACCGAATCGGCTCCGCCGGATACTCCGACCAGAATCCGGTCTCCCGATGTAAACATTTTATGACGCGTGACATAGCCGTCCACGATCTCCCACATTGTGACAACCCTCTTCCTGCAAAATCATTTTTTTGCGAAACGTCTGCAAACCGATAAAAAAAGAAAAGGCCCTTTCAGGGCCTTCCAAAGAAAATAGCGGGAACTGGATTCGAACCAGCGACACCACGGGTATGAACCGTGTGCTCTAGCCAACTGAGCTATCCCGCCTTACACAACGATAAGCATAATACCACATTCTGTCCTACAATGTCAACGATTTTTCTCCCGGATTTATTCTTCCCCTGTCTTGGTGGTTTTCTTTTCCGACTTCCCTGTGGTGGTATTTTGATCCGATTCCTCC